>WQTY01000032.1 GCA_009786045.1 Pseudomonadota bacterium
GGAGCAATGCTCCCCCAGGGGGGGCGTTGCGGGGGCACAGCCCCCGCTCTTGGGGGTAGCCGCGTATCGGCCGCGCCGATAGCGGCGCAGGGGGCTCGGCCCCCCAAAGATCGTCCTAAAACTCGATCTCTTTGTACAGCCTCAGCAGTTTGTAGGCATGCGGCACGAGGCCGGAGATGCGATCCTCGGCCGGCTCATAGTTGATCTCTACGACGCTCGTTCTTTGGGCATCTGCCAGTTTTTTCTCGAATTCGGCCCTGGTGTAGGGCTTTCGGGTGAGTTCCTGTCCGTGTTCCTGGAGCATTTGCCGGATGGCCTTGAACTGGGAGCGCGTCGTTGCGAACATCGGCAGGTCGCGCACGAGACCAAATTCTTCCATCCAGTAGGAAGTTTGCCCCAAAAAGCCGAGCGTTTTGGCGGCTTGTTTGAGAATGCCAAAGTGCTGAGAGAAAGCGACGTCGCCATCTTCGAAGGTTTGGATGGGGTATTTGACTTCTTCACCAAACTCGACCAGGAAGACCTGTGTCGTGAAACCGGAGAGTTTGGCAATCTGGCCCAGGAGGCGGAGGGAGCCGGAATTGAGCAAAAAATCTTCGGGTGAGTCGGCCAGGTTCAGCTTGTACTTGAAGATCAGGTGGATGGCGTCGCCCTCGCCGATGAAGGTCATCCTGTCGTTTGCGGCTTCGGCATGATAGGGTTCCGGGATGCGTTCGCCGGCATCTTCCCCTTCCTGACTTTCTTCGTCCTCGTCTTCGTCTCCGTCTTTGCCGTCAAGGGCAATCTTTCTGACGTTCACCGAGGCGAGATTGGCGAGATATTCGTTGGAATAAACGATATCGAATACCTTGCCCTCAAGAATTGAGGCCATACGATCCAGTTCGCCAAATGTGACTGCAACGTTTGGCAGATCGGCAAGTTCCTCAAGCATGGCGGCGGCCATGGGCTCGGATGGTGTATAGAGAGTGTAGTGAATTTTCGTC
Organism: Pseudomonadota bacterium; assembly: GCA_009786045.1. GTDB lineage: Bacteria > Myxococcota_A > Bradymonadia > UBA4248 > UBA4248 > WQTY01. The sequence goes on from WQTY01000032.1 coordinate 981, forward strand.
TGGAGTGCCTGCCGCTGACAGGCCTCAAGGAAGGCACGCACGGTTTTGGCATCGCCATCGGTGATTTCGAGTATGCGGCAAGTCTCGCCTCGAATGGCACCATACTTCTTAAAGACATCCAGAAGGGCATCCCCATAGGCGCGATCGGCCAGGGCCGCGTGCGGTGCATGAAAGAGAGCCGACAGCCGTGCGCCTCGGCGATCCTGATCCAGCGTGGCCTCGTCAATGGTGATGATCGCCATATCTGTCGGGGTCGCCCGGGGGAGCTCCTCGTAGTATGTCACCGTGTTTCCCGCTTCGTCTATCTCGGTTCGCACGTCTCTGGTCACTTTCTCATAGGGCATGGTCGACACCAGGTAAGGCGGAATGCCAAAACGGCGCCCCCTGAATGTGCCGCATGGCTCGGCAGAAAGCTTTACTGCCTGAACGTCGCAATGTGACCAGAGCGCCAGTGTTGCCGCCACGCGCAGTTCGGTGCTCTCGACAGACTCGTTGTTTTCTTCGGCGAGAATCCCGGCAATCTCTGCCACGGTTTTTTCCCCTCGAATGTGCTGCCACAGATTCGATTCCCAGGCATCAAGGCGTATTCGCATGACTGTCCTGCGATCCTGCGTGTCGAAGACATACATGACCACAGACTTTGGATCCGTCTGATCAACTGTGATCCAGCGTGCCAGGGTCGGGTACATGTCCCGCGTCTTTTGCGTTTCGAAATCCTCATTGGGCAACAGGCAGGCCAGGGTACGGAAGATAGACAAAAAGCCATTGAGCGTCTCTGCGTCAAAAGCTTCGCCGATCTGCGCCATCAGTTCGTCTGCCGATTTGGGCGCGTCGTGAAAGAATTCCAGAAAGTCGACGAGATCCTCGCTCATCTTGAGGATGTAGCCATAGGTGTTGTGATAAACGAAGAAATCATCGCCATTTCGGAAATAGTCAATGTTCGGCGACAAAAAGAGGGTTCCTTCAAAGATCGGCGATTGAGTCTCGTTTTGCTCTGTCATGATGAATCCTTAAGTAAAGCGACGCGTTAATCATGCAACGCGGCCATGGTACGACCGAACACGGGGTGAGGGGGCGCAGGCATCCGCGCACGCTAGGTTTGCATGGGTTTGATTCGAAGCAGCTGGTTGCCTATGAGAAAAAACATGGTGTGGGCAATGATCCTGGGTTGCTTCAGGCGGATAAAAGTGCCGTTGGAGCTGTCAAGATCGGTCAGGATGGCGTTGTCTCCGTTGTTCCGCAGCGAGGCGTGGGAGCCGGAAACGAAACCATCCCTTGGGAAGAGAATGTCGCCGTTTGTTCTGCCCAAAGTGACCGAAGGTTTAGACAAACGGTACACACAGCCCTCGCTGAAGGGCCCCAGAATGACTCGCAGGTAACCCCATCCCGGAGATTCACTGCCTCCCAAAAGCGAAGTCTGTTCATGATCGTTGTTTTTAAGAATCGGCTGACCGACGCTGCCATGCGAGTAGCTCAGCAATTCCTCCCCCAACCGGAAAGAATCGCCGTCATTGAGCGCAATCGAGATGCCGGAGACGCGCTCATAGACACCATTGAGGCTCCCGGCATCCTCAAGCTTTGCCTGATCCTGAGTACAGGTGATGCACACGTGTTTTGGACTGACAAACCGGTCGCTGCCAAGTGCGGACGAGCTTGAGCGTCCTATGAGATTCTCCCCTTCGTACAGGGGGATGACGTCAGCCATCGTGCCGTCGTCATTGACATGGCACAGCATAAAGCGTGCAGGGCTGGGACCGGATTGAGGCGCGTCAGAAACGAAGCTCACCCGTTCAATGCTGCGTTTTTTACCCCTGGATGCATCTAAAAAAGCATCATCCGTCGAGCCCTTAACCGACGAGAAAGAACCGCTGGACGAGACCTGTACCGGTGCGAAGGCACCGCTGGATGAGGCCTGTACCGGCGGAAAAGAGCCGGATGAGCGCCCCGACAGCTCATACCGCGTCCCGCACTTGCCGCAAAACTTATGTGCAAGCGCCACCATGGCGCCGCATGTCGGGCAGATGCGTTCGAGGTCACGATGGCGCCTGCCTGCCGTGGCTTCCAGATCGAGTTCAATCAGGCGAGAAAGATCTGCTGCAATCGGAGGCGCACTCTCTGCCGCTATCGGTGTCAGCTCAACCTCGATAGCGTCAAGAAACGGCGCCCCATAGGGCTCATGCGCAACAGGCGACATGATTTCGAGCGAGTCATCGGAAGCATCATCAATGAGCCAGGCATCAAGCCCTCCGGGAACCATCGACGCCCCGCTCCGCACACGTACAGGCTTTGCACCATCGCCCTGGGCTTCCGCCGGAAATCCATAGATGGCTGCTCCGCAGAACCGACAAAAATTATAACCGTCAGCGTTAGACTGACCGCACTTTTTGCATATCATATATCCATACTCGTTGACGCGTTCATCCAAAACAAAAACATCATCCCACATGCTCCACACGCTATCGAAAATCATTGCTATCATTTCGCAAAGTGCGACAATTGTCAATGAATGAGGGGGCTTTATGAAGGCACACCGGCCATTGCGCCATACCTCGAATGCCTTCTGCAGCACGAATGCGTGCTGTCATTTCATTCACTCATGCCTGAACAAGGAGTTGTGCATGCAAACTGGAGAGAAGCTGGTAGTTTTATTGGGCGGCGAGAGCGAAGAGCGAGAGGTGAGCCTGCGCTCAGGGAAGGCCATTGCCAAGGCGCTTCGCCAACTCGGGCATACGCTCGATGAGTTTGACTGGCACCCCAACAGGTTGACGGACTTCCTCTCACGCGGATACGAAAAGGTGTTCATCGCACTGCACGGCGGCAGCGGCGAAAATGGTTCTGTTCAGAGCCTGCTCGACCTGGCAGGCATCCCCTACACAGGATGCCGCATGCGGCCAGCCTCTGTTACCATGGACAAGCACCTCACAAAGGTCATTGTCAGAGCCAAAACCAATGTACCAGTGCCGGAGTGCCGCGCCATGCCAGCGCCAAAGGCACTGGCGCGCCTAAGCCAAAGCGCCGGCGGCCGCTGGGATGATATTATTGACGCCATCGGCCTGCCTCTCGTCGCAAAGCCGGCGAGCAACGGCTCAAGCATCGGTGTCTCGCTGGTTTTTGAAGAAGCAGCGCTGGATGAAGCCGTCGAAAAAGCGGCCGTATGTCTGGAAGATCACATCATGTTTGAACAATATATCAAAGAGTATGAGCTCACGGTTGCCCTCCTAGACGGCAAAGCCATGGGGGTCTGCCAAATCATTCCTCACAACGCTTTCTACGATTACGAAGCCAAATACATCCGAGATGACACGCAGTATCTGACACCATCGTCTCTGGGGGAGGACTTCGATCTCAGGCTATGCGAAATGGCCGAAACCGTCGCCGAAGCACTCTCGTGTACAGATGGTATCGTGCGTATCGATTTCCTGGCTGACGCTGACAAAAAAGCCTACTTTCTCGAAGTGAATACCGTCCCCGGCATGACCGAAAAAAGTCTTGTCCCCATGATCGCACGCCAGGCCGGCTTCAGTTTTGAGTCTCTCTGCGCCATGATCCTTGCAACGGCAAGATAGCCGTGCTGCATGAAGCACGTTTTGCTTTGCCCGTTAACCTGGACTTTGAGCCAGTGAAAAAACATAGACGCCCAGACTTTTTTTTCTTGGCGTGCCCCCCTGAATGCCTTAAGGCGTACATGTCGGCCCGTGTGGCAAAGAACGATATGGTTGCATTTCGCCTGCTTTGACAACCTCGCATTTTGTGGTAGATGAGGGTCGTTTTTCAGGGGGATAGAATGATGGGCACCTGGGGGACAAGGTTTAGGAGTCAATTAAATGTTTTTATTGCAGTGCCTTGCGATTGAAGGTCCGAAGCTTGATCTTGATATCACGCTTGTGTTCCAGACAGGCGTTTTTCTACTCATACTTTTATTTCTAAACAGATTTATCCTCAAACCGTACTTCCGAGCCAGCGAGGCACGCGAGGCACTGACAACAGGCGCTCGCCAGGAGGCTCAAACCCTCCAGGAAAAAACCAGCACCGCTCAGGGTGACTACCTGAAACGCCGCCAGAAAGCCTATGGCGAGGCGGAAGTACTGCGCAAAGAGCAGGTAAGTGCCGCCCGCACAGAGGCAGCTGCCCACCTCAATCAAACGCGCCAAATGATTCAACAGGAAATGCTCCAGAAACAGGCTCAACTCGAAGATAACCTGCGAGCATCGCGAGAAAAGTCTGCCAGGGATGTCGAAATGGTATCAAAGACTATCGCTGATAAGCTGCTGGCATAGGGGCATAAGCATGTTTAAACGTGAAGGAAAAAATGTCATCTGGCCGTGGATAGCCATCGCTGCCATCGTGGCGTTGTTCGCCACGCACTATGCCTTGGTTGGCACAGTCACGGATCCGCTGGCAGTTTATATGGTCGAGACATGGCTGCCTCTGACCGCGAATTACGGCATCATTTTTATCGCAATCATCTGGTTCGCCGTGCCCGCGATTGCCAAGATGCTCAGAGATCGCAAAGAAAGGATAGCTCTCGATATCCTCGACTCTTTGCGCAGCAAGTCAGATGCCGAAGAGCTTTACGCGCAGACGCAATCCAGGCTTGCAGATATTGAAGACGAAATCCAGACCTTCCGCGACAACGACGCCGAGGCAACGAAAAATGAATGCGAGAGCATACGCCATGAAGCTGAACGGCAGGCGGTGCGAATGGCAGATGATGCCAGGCAGGCACACGAAGTTCAGGTTCAGATGTCGATGCGCGCCTTCGAGCACGACCTCATGAACCAGGCACTTATCAAGGCCCGCGAAGAAATTGATACTCGGCTTCGTTCGAACAAAGCGCTGCGTGATCACCTCATCGAACAGGGCATCGCTTCCCTCAAACTCAACCCAAAGTAAAGGAGACAGCCGTTGTCTGCATCGGATTCTTCTGCCCATAACTACGCTTTGGCACTTTATGAGCTTGCGTGCGAAGCCCACAAAGAGGCCGCCATTCAATCGGACATTAAAAGCTTTCTCGATCTGCTGAGCCGATCCGCAGACCTGAGCATCGCCCTGTCCCACCCGGGCATTTTGCGCCCACAGCGCCGAAGCATCATCGGACCGGTGCTCGCAAAGTGTGGCTATGACGATCTCAGCGTCAGATTCATCAAACTTGTCGTTGATCGCGGACGCATACCGTTGTTTGCCAGGATCGTCGAAGCGTATCACGCCATCGGCGACAAAGCAGCAGGCCGCAGGCGCGGGGTTGTGCATGTCGCATACCCCCTGGACGAAGCTCAGCTTCAGCGCCTGAAGGAAAAAATCCGCACCCAGATCGGCACCGATGTCGTGCTTGAGGAACACATCGACCCCACGATAATCGGTGGTTTCTGCCTTGAGCTGGACGGACGCGCCTATGACAGCTCAATTCGGCGCCACCTTGAGCGGCTTGGCGAAAAAATACATGCCGGAAAATTGCACTAGTGCTGAAATACAACACTGCCCACGTGACTTGAGTGACTTAAACATCGTGTATTAATGAGCGCCAAAGGGCGTTCATATGTAATGAAGAAGGAATATCGGATGGCTATTAACATCGAAGAAATCAGTCAGATAATCCGTAAACAGGTTCAGGACTACGACAAGAAAGTCGAAGTGACGGAAACCGGTACCGTGATCACATGCAGCGACGGCACCGCCCGCGTCTTTGGGCTGACCAATGCCATGGCTGGCGAACTCCTGGCTTTTCCAAACGATGTCTTTGGCCTCGTTTTGAACCTCGAAGAAGACAACGTCGGCTGCGCCCTGCTGGGTGAGGCCCACCTCGTCTGCGAGGGCGATGTTGTTCGACGCACGGGACGTATCTCCTCTGTGCCCGTAGGCGATGCCCTCGTCGGGCGCGTCATCAATGCCCTGGGACAACCCATAGATGGCCTCGGCGCGATTGCAGCCACAGAGCATCGTCCCGTCGATATCAAGGCCCCGGGCATCATCGCACGCCAAAGCGTCTACGAACCGCTCCAAACCGGTATCAAGGCACTTGATGCGCTTGTCCCCATCGGACGGGGCCAGCGTGAGCTGATCATTGGCGACCGGAAAACCGGAAAAACCGCCGTCGCCATTGATGCCATCATCAATCAGAGGGACACCGACGTCTACTGCATCTATGTCGCCATCGGACAAAAACAATCCACAGTGGCGCAGGTCGTCGAAACCCTCCGAAAGCACGACGCCATGAAATACACCATCGTCGTAAGTGCCACGGCCTCTGAGTCCGCACCGCTCCAGTACCTGGTTCCCTATGTGGGATGCACGATGGCCGAGTACTTCCGCGATAACGGCAAACATGCCCTGGTCATTTATGACGATCTTTCCAAACAGGCCGTCGCTTACCGTCAGCTGGCACTCCTGCTGCGACGTCCGCCCGGACGCGAAGCCTACCCCGGCGACGTCTTCTATCTCCACAGCCGGCTCCTGGAGCGCGCCGCCAAAATGCGCGAAGACTGGATCATCGTTGACAAAAATGCCGCACCAAACGTCGAAACAGGCATTGATGGCAAAATCTATCTGGGCGACCACGGAAAAAAAGAAGCCAAAGCCATCGCCAAAGAAAAGGAACACCACAAAGTCATCCGGCACCCCAAAACCGGTGGAAGCCTCACCGCTCTGCCCATCATTGAGACCCAGGCCGGCGACATTTCCGCCTACATCCCAACAAACGTTATCTCCATCACCGACGGGCAAATTTTCCTCGACACCGACCTGTTCAACGCCGGAACCCGGCCAGCCATCAACGTCGGCGTTTCCGTAAGCCGCGTCGGCGGCAACGCCCAAATCAAGGCCATGAAACAGGTCGCCGGCACACTGCGCCTTGATATGTCACAGTATCGCGAACTCGAAAGCTTCGCACAATTTGGCTCCGACCTCGATCTCGTCACCCAGGCCATGCTTGCACGCGGACAGCGTCTCACCGAAGTCCTCAAGCAAGAGCAATACGTGCCCATGCCCGTCGAGAAGCAAATCCTTGCCATCTACGCAGCCACGAATAACTATCTCAAGGATATCCCCCTCTCTGCCGTAAGGCGCTATGAAGCTCAGATGCTGAACTTCATCGACGCCAACTACCCCAGTATCCTGACGACCATTCGCGATCAGAAGAAACTTGATGATGCGGTTAAGACTGAGGTCGACAAAGCCCTTTCAGCGTTCGGATCGGTCTTTGATCCCAAGGCCCGCAACTGAAACCTCTCCGCCCCGGCTGGATAAGGCCGCCTGCCGGGGCACCCCAGACCGTCGACCAACGGCATCAGCCATTACCTTAGAATAGAAGGATATTCAAAATGGCGAATCTCAAGCAGATCCGTAAACACATTGCCAGTGTACAGAATACCGGCAAAATCACGAAAGCCATGAAAATGGTTGCGGTGTCAAAGTTGCGCAAATCACAGGCCGCCGTCATCGCTACGAGACCTTATGTCAACACGCTCATCGGCATCATTGAGCGTCTCGTACGCAAAACTGACGTATCGCAGCACCCGCTGCTTCGCTGCGCCGAGACAAAGAAAACCGTCGCCCTTATCGTCGTCTCCGGCGATAAAGGCCTCTGCGGCGCCTATAACCACAACATCGTCAAAGCCGCCAAACGCTTCGTCACCAAACGCAGCGATCAATACAAAAAAATAAAGCTGTTCTTCATCGGAACCAAAGCTTTCGACGCCATGAAACGCGTCACCGGAATAGAAATGTCACGCATCGAAAACGCGTGGGATAAACCATCCTCCGAAGTTGCCTTCGAGCTCAGCAAATACCTCTGCTCTGCCTTCACCGAAGGCGCCCTTGATGAAGTCCTGATCCTGTATACCCGCTTCAAAAGCGTCATCCAGCACGATGTCATGCTTGATGCCCTCCTACCGCTGCAGTCTATCCTCTCCAACCATTCGCAAAGCGAAACCGACCAGCATTCAATCCCGGACAAGTTCGATGAAGCCTGCTACATACACGAACCCTCAGAGGAAGATGTCCTCGATGCCCTGCTGCCGCGCGCTGTCTCCGTCCACATCCACAGAGGTCTGCTGGAGGGCCTGGCAAGCGAAAATGGCGCCAGAATGACCGCCATGGACAGTGCGTCCAAAAACGCCACAGAAATGATCAATCGCCTCACGCTGCAATACAACCGCGCCCGACAGGCAGCCATCACGACAGAACTCATCGAAGTCGTCAGCGGTGCGGAAGCGCTCTAATTCATCGTCCTTTATCCTTACACTGGAACATAATGCCAGGGAGATTCCATGAGCTCAGAAACATCAAAAGGGAAGATTCTGCAAGTCATCGGACCGGTCGTCGACGTCGCCTTCGAAAGCGATCTGCCAGAAATCTACACCGCTTTGTGCGTCAGCAATCCATCCATCAGCGATAAAGAAGGCAACCTCGTCCTCGAAGTCGCCCAGCACATCGGCGAGCACGTCGTGCGCACCATCGCCATGGACTCCACAGACGGACTCGTACGCGGCATGCCCGTCACCAACACCAAGCAGGGCATCAAAGTCCCCGTCGGCAAAGAAGTTCTGGGACGCATCATGAACGTCATCGGCGAACCCATCGACGAAAATGGTCCCATCGTCACCCAGGACCTCTGGGAAATTCACCGCCCAGTGCCCTCCTTCGAACAGCAGGCCGTCTGCATCGAAAACTTCGAAACCGGCATCAAGGTCGTCGACCTGCTCGCCCCCTACGCAAGGGGCGGCAAAATCGGCCTCTTCGGCGGCGCCGGCGTCGGCAAAACCGTCTTCATCATGGAGCTCATCAACAACGTTGCCCTCAAACACGGCGGCTACTCCGTCTTCGCCGGCGTCGGCGAACGCACCCGCGAAGGCAACGACCTCTACTGGGAAATGGTCGAGTCCGGCGTCATTAAGCTCGGCAAAGACGCCGCCGATTCCAAAGTCGCCCTCGTCTACGGACAAATGAACGAACCCCCCGGCGCACGCGCACGCGTCGCACTCTCCGGCCTCACCGTCGCCGAGTACTTCCGCGAAGAACTCCACCAGGACGTGCTCCTCTTCATCGACAACATCTTCCGATTCACCCAGGCAGGCTCCGAAGTCTCCGCCCTCCTCGGCCGAATCCCAAGCGCCGTCGGGTACCAGCCCACGCTTGCCACCGAAATGGGCCAGCTCCAGGAACGCATCACCTCCACAAAAAATGGCTCCATCACCTCCGTTCAGGCCATCTACGTCCCCGCAGACGACCTCACGGACCCCGCCCCCGCCACCACCTTCGCTCACCTTGACGCCACCACCGTCCTCTCACGCCAGCTCGTCTCCGCCGGNATCTACCCCGCTGTCGACCCACTCGCCTCCACCAGCTCCCTCCTCGATCCCCTCATCGTCGGCGACGAACACTACACCGTCGCCCGCCGCGTACAGGCAACCCTGCAGCGATACTCTGAACTCCAGGACATCATCGCCATCCTTGGCATGGACGAACTCTCCGAAGAAGACCGCCTCATCGTCAATCGCGCCAGAAAGGTCCGAAACTTCCTCTCCCAGCCCTTCTTCATGGCCGAGCAATTCAGCGGCATCAAAGGCAAATACATCGAACTCAAGGACACGATCCGAAGCTTCAAAAGCCTCATCGACGGCGAGTTTGATGACCTCCCGGAAGCCGCATTCCACACCGTCGGCAACATCGACGAAGCTATCGAAAAAGCCGAACTCCTCAAAAAAGGTGTCTAAATGGCCGACCAATTTGATGTCCACATCATCACCCCGGAACGCGTCATCCTCTCTCGCAAAGCCAAGGCCGTCAGCTTACCCGGCGGCCTGGGCGAGATGCAAATCCTCCCAGATCACGCCCGCCTCTTTTCCACCATCGACCCCGGACAAATCATCGTCACCGTCGGCAACGCCAACAAAATTTTCATAAATGGCGCCGGCTTCATCGAAGTCGCCGACAACGACGTCAAAATCCTCGTCGACTTCGCCATCGGAAACGAAGATATCGATCCCGTCGCCGCACAGGCCCTCATCAATGAAGCCGCAGACAGGCTCAAAAAAGTCAGCAGCGAAGAGGTCGAACAGCGCTTTTCCTTCGAAACCGAGCTCGCCTCCGCCAAAGTCGACGCCGAAGTCTTTCGAAAAACCCAATCGAGCACTCTCAGCGACGAAACCGACACCCCCCATGACAACAGCTAGGGGGGCGTCACCCAATCGAAGCCCCCTGTTTGGCGACGTGCAGCATCATCATGCCCTCGCCGGCATGATTTGAGGCTGGGGGGAAGTCTCCCCCCACGCGGCTATGTGCTCCCCGCCCCCAGGGGCGGGTCCGCGCATAC
>WQTY01000033.1 GCA_009786045.1 Pseudomonadota bacterium
ATCCGCCGCAGTATGGCGGATTTAAGTACAACCCGCCGACGGGGGGGCCTGCCGATACGGCAGCGACGAAATGGATCGAGCAGCGCGCCAATGCCCTTTTGCGCGAGAACAATGCCGGGGTCAAACGCGTACTTCTGGATTCCGCCCTGCGCCACCCCCTCATTGCGCAAAAAGATTTTGTCATGCCCTATGTTGAGGGATTGACGAAAATCATCGACATGGCCGCCATCTCGGCATCCGGGCTTCGTCTTGGCGTCAACCCGCTCGGCGGGGCGACGATGGATTTCTGGTTTCGCATCGCCAGCCATTACAAACTGGATCTCACGGTCACGCAACCCTGTTTCGACGCCACCTTCGGATTCATGACATGCGATCACGATGGGAAAATCCGCATGGACTGCTCCTCGCCCTATGCCATGGCGTCGATGATTGACCTCAAAGACAGTTTCGATTTGTCTTTCGGCAACGACCCCGATGGCGACCGCCACGGCATCGTGACGCGCGCCGGGCTGATGAACCCAAACCACTACCTGGCCGTCATGATCGAATACCTGTATTCGACACGTTCGATGTGGGGCAAAGACATGATGGTGGGCAAGACGCTGGTATCCAGTGCACTCATCGATCGCGTCGCCAAAGGTCTGGGACGTCAGGTGTACGAAGTTCCCGTAGGGTTCAAGTGGTTCGTCGATGGGCTGTTTGGCAAGTGGCTCGGTTTTGGCGGCGAAGAATCGGCGGGGGCATCGTTCCTGTGTCTGGACGGCAGCGTATGGTCGACAGACAAGGACGGCATCATCCCATGCCTGCTGGCTGCCGAGATGACGGCGAAGACGGGGCTTGCGCCCGATGCGCGCCATCAGGCCCAGGTCGAACGCCATGGCAGCTCGTCGTATGGACGCATTGAGGCTTCGGCAGATGCCCGCGTGCGAAAACTCCTGGGTGCCCTGTCGGCAGACAGTATCCATCTCGACGAACTGGCAGGTGAAAAAATCGATCAGGTTTTGACACATGCTCCAGGCAATGGCGCCGCCATCGGCGGCCTCAAGGTGACCGCGCCATCGGGGTGGTTTGCAGTGCGCCCCTCCGGCACAGAGGATATCTACAAGATCTACGCCGAGAGCTTTATCGGCACATCGCATCTGGAACACATTCAGCTTCAGGCACAGGAAATTGTCCAGCAGGTGACGGCGGTCTGATATGCATTTTTTATGTGGGGGAACAAGTTCCCCCACACCCCCTGCGATTGCCCCCCTTTCAAGGGGGGTGGCTGAAAGCCGGGGGGATGCACGTATCGCTTGTGGGTGAAGTGCGAAATGCTATTGTTTATGGTCATATACTCTGCATTGCGAGCAAAGGGAATGCAGTAACTTAAGCTGAAAACGCTTTGAAGGATAAGACTGGACTGCTTTAGAGCGTTTTCAGCTGCTGCCATTGCGTGTTATGATGCATTGGTTGTTTTGCTCTGGGTTGAGAGGATCAGCATTAAGTATCGACTGAGAATGCTGCGGAAACGATGTGCGATGTCCATTCTTCCCTCCCACAGGCAATGCGCAGCATTGCAGGGGGTGCGGGGGAGCTGGCTCCCCCGCGTAAAAAAACAAAAATTATGGAGGAAGGCATGGGACTGACAATACGCAAAGATGTGACACTGGCAGAGTACACGACGCTTGGCATCGGCGGAAACGCTCGCTGTTTTGCCGAACCGGCAACAACAGATGAGCTTCTCGAAGCGCTCCAATATGCCAAAGATGAAAAACTGGCCGTTTTTATCCTGGGGGGCGGAAGCAACCTTCTCATCGACAGCGCAGGCTTTGATGGCCTGGTCATTCGGCCGTGCATGGCGGACGCGGTCTGGACCACCCAGGCAAACGGCTGCGTTCATGTGTCAATCGGCGCAGGCGCCAACTTTGATGATGTCGTGGCCATGAGCTGCGACAAAAACTTAGGCGGCATCGAAGCACTCAGCGGCATTCCCGGAACCGCAGGCGGCGCCGCTGTGCAGAATATCGGTGCCTACGGCCAGGAAATTGCCGACTGCTTTGTCTCCGCCCAGGCCATTGACTGTGACAGCCTGGAAATCGTCAGCCTTTGCCGACAAGACATGGCCTTTGGCTATCGGCAAACCGCCCTCAAGCACGCCAGCAACCGCCTCGTCATCGTCAGCATCACCCTTGAGCTTAACCCCTTTGATGCACAAAAAGCCTCCGAGGCCTGCATCGCCCATGGGTTCAAAAAACTTGCGGCAACCCCGCCCGCCTCTGCCCGGGATCTGCGTGAACGCATCCTCGAAACCCGCAGAGCCAAAGGCATGTGCTACGACAAAGATGTTGTCGACTCGCATGGCGTGGGCTCATTTTTTGTCAACCCCGTGGTGAGCCAGGGCGAAGCCACGCGAATCAATTCGGCCTATATGCAGCGCTTTCGCAAATCCGTTCCCACGTATCAGGTCGCCGATGGCATAAAACTCTCGGCAGCATGGCTGATCGAAGAAGCCGGATTCTCAAAAGGCTACATCCACAAGGGGGCGGGCATCAGCGGACTTCACAGCCTCGCCATCATCAATCGCCAGGGCGCAACGAGCACCGACGTCATCGAACTGGCACAGCTCATTGCCAAGACCGTTTTTCGAACTTTCAATATCGCACTTGAGGCAGAAGTCATCTATCTGTCACGCCAGGGCATTGCGCCCCTCCCCCTGGACCTGACACGCACTGCATGAGTGCAATCGGAGAACGATCATGCCAAAGCACATTTGGAATTCATTTCTATGGCTGCTCTGCCTGGCACTGACAGGTGCCGGGTGCGCCACAACAACAGTTCAGGTCGTGGACGTCACGACGATCGACATGACAGGCATTGTGCCGCCTACGAGCCTCCTTGACGAAGGGGATGCGCTTGTGGGCATCGACGCCCATTCTCTGTCCCCCCTGGCCACGCGCGTTCAATGGCCGGAAAAACCGGCCACAGGCTATGCTGCCTACAACATTGCAAGCGGCAAAGAGAACGGTGTCTGGGTCGAGGGAAGGGCCTTTTTTCGCCGATCACTCGACGCCATCTATGGCGATCTGATCACGCCTCAGATCATCGGCCCACTCCACATGACAAACGACTTCGATCAGAGCGGACTCAGCGAAACGCCAGAGCTCACCGTGTATGTACTCCACGTGAGAATGCGTTACATCATGAGCATTGCCTTTGACCTGTCCTGGCAAATTGTGCCCATCGTTTCGGGCGGCCTGCGCGTGGGCTATGAGGTAAGGGGCGAAAAAACCGAAGGCTCCAGGCACATCGAACGCATATCCAACCGATTCATCATCCTGCAGCTGGATGACGAATGGGTCAGCGTCGAAGTGCAAAGTTTAAATCGCGCCACCATGGACAAGGAAGACGAGTCGCGCGCCTACGTGGAAGGGCTGTTTGCCCGCTGGGAAGCGCTGAGCCAACCGCCGTCGGATTCGGAGGTTTTGCCCGCTCCATGAGCGGTTTTTGAGGTGCACCGCAACGCGAACATTTTTGTTTTGCAACGCGGCGTCAATGGGGTATTTTGATGTGTATCGGGCGCAAGCCCGATCAGGTTCTGTCTTTTGGAGGTTGCATGTATTTCGATTCACCGTCTCAGGGCGAATGCGCGGCGCCGCGCTCAGAGGCACAGATCCACGCACTTTATCAAAAGATCCTCGTCCTGGTCAGGACGATGCAGTCGTTCGACGACATCGCCTGGCCCCTGACGCTGACGCTTCAAGGGCTCTATGGCTGTGAAGGCGCCGCAATCGCCTGCATCGACGGCGGTGGCATCCGCTTTCTGTCAGCGCTTGGCCTTCTTTCCCACATAAAAGACGCCCACCTGAATATGACCCCTGCGCTGTCCGAGCTTCTCGTCGGCGAAAAGGCCATCATCGCGCAGCGCGATACCCTGTTGCCAGACTACGTCGATCTGACACTCAATGCCAAATTTAACGCGATGGCTGCCGTGCCTCTCGCACTCAATGGCTATCCTTATGGCTTTCTGATCTTCGTTTCATCAAAACCAAACTACTTCCAAACGCACGATGCCGACACCATGCTTCAGGTGGCGCAATTTCTGTCGATGGTCATCGAAACGCATCGCACCGGCTACACACACAGCGAAATTCAGCACTACGAACGCATGGGCGTCGTGGATACCCGCATCGTCGGCCACCTTCAACAGGCCACCGTCGATTTGCTGCAGGTCTTCGCACAGCTGCGAAACCACTACGTTGAACAGAAATATCAGGCCATGGCCGCACCCATGACGCAGGCACTTTCGCACATCGAAATGATGGCACAAAGTATCCAGGATCTGCGCGCTCTGTCAGACATCTGCAGGCGTCCCGACATGGCCCCCTCCAGCGTCAGCATCCGCCACCTCTTCGAAAACGTCTGCAACTACAACAGCAGCCGGCTCGAACCCATCGCCAGAGNCTGCATCCACGTCGAGGACGCCCTGCCAAATGTCCACGCAGACTATACGCTCCTGTGGCAGGCAATCCACGAACTGCTTCTCAATGCCATCCGCGCCATCGAAGCCACGCCGGAAACCACCGACCACGCCATCACACTGCGCGCCTTTGCTCACCCAAATCTCGTCATTCTCGATATCCTCGACACCGGCTGCGGCATCGCCCCCAATGTCTTTCCCCACGTCATGGAGCCATTTTTCAGCACATGGCCCCCCAAAAAAGGCCTCGGACTGACGCGCACAGCCATGATCATCATGCGCCTGGGCGGCGAGCTGCGCCTCTGCCCAAACAAACCCAACGGCACACTGGTCAGAATCACCTTCCGCGACGAAGAACATACCGCTCAGGAAGAAATCTTCTAGTGGGGGCAACGCCCCCTGCGCCGCTATCGGCCACAATCCCCCGTCGCCTGCGGCGCCACCCCCTTTGTGAAAGGGGGCGTGGCCGATACGCGGCTACCCCCTTTGCGGGGCCTCAATCGCCGGCCCCGCAACGCCCCGCTGGTGCGACTGCCCTGTGGGTGGGATGTGCACACTCTGTAAGGGCGTAGCGCGCTACGCCACTGCGGGATTGGGTTTTATCTGCGATGCCCTCTCAAGTAGGAAATATTGCCTCTTGTGACAATTTTCTCGTCACAACATGCCCTTATTCTGACATAATTTACGAGGGGGATACTGAATTGGCCTGCACGTGGACTTCGCCGTCCCCTTACCAATCACTCCCTTATGTGAAGAGGCATTCGACATGAGTCTGATAATGGTGTTGGCGCATAATCGCGCTGCTGATATGGCACTTGGCCACTTATTCCTCTTTCTCATTCTTCTGCCCCCCACTGCTTTGCTTGGTAGTTTCGTCTATTCAACATTAAGCAAACGCCGTGCAGAGCTTCGTGTTCCGGAGGCATTGCTGTTTGATGCTGAGCTAAAACCAGTGACCACCAGTGATAATGTGACTGTTCTGGTCGATGTGCTTGTCACTGCTGAGATATTCGATCCCAGAACATACGCAGCCCATTGCAGGCATAACATTGATGAAGGCGTGATCAGCACGTGTCAGACAACAGAGTCGCAGTTGGAAAACTTTTTTCGTTCCCTTGACCTTGAAAGCTGTTTGACTGAACAGGATGAGCTCAGCAGAAGCATAATAAACGACCTGAATAAAGTTATGTCCAAACAGG
This sequence comes from Pseudomonadota bacterium, assembly GCA_009786045.1. GTDB lineage: Bacteria > Myxococcota_A > Bradymonadia > UBA4248 > UBA4248 > WQTY01. The sequence goes on from WQTY01000033.1 coordinate 5,659, forward strand.
GCACCACAGTAACGCAAGTACAGCTCAAAAGCATCAGACAAGGCCAGGATGATCACAGTGCAGTCGTTCGCCGAGGCTGCGAAGTGACGGCAAGGGAAAGGTTGTTGCCAGTAACGAACATGCCCGCCCTTGCCGTCATCTTTTTCATGCTTTTCCTGATTTCCACACTCTATTTCGGCCTTCTCTTCCTGGGATATAAGCTCAAGCCGTAAACGATTGCGTCAACAGAGATGGTGCTCTCCGCATCCGCGATGAATAATTGCGCGCATCCTCGCTTGATTGCTTGTCCTTGGCGTGATCCCCGCACTCACAATGAATAATTCGCACGCCATCGCGTTTTGGGGCGGTATTGCGCCGTGCGCGCACCTTATCTCACCGATGCACGTACACATCGTTGCAGCATCATCGTCTCTTCAATCGGAGTTTTTATGCAAATAGGTTTCCGTCGTCTTTTCCTCGCCCTGACTACCCTTGCCTTTGCCGCTTCCTTCGCAGGCTGCAACGAGGATGAGTCTGAACCTATCAACAACGATCCAAAAGGCAACGAAGGGAAACCGGGCTATGCTGAGGGGTGCAGGCATGTCGATTTCAAAGATAAAAAATGGAATCTCACCGATAAGACAGAGATCATCAATTACCTTGTCAATGGCTGCGCCATTGGCGAGTATTATCGTGATGATGCGTTCATGAAGAACTCCAGGCAGGAGATAGGTGATGCGTGTTTCTGCTATGGTCAAAATTGCAGCATGTCGGGCTATGAACGACCCGAGCAGCCGAGGGTCATTGGCTGCGACAACGTGCCGGAAGCGCTCAACGGCGCATTTCGCAGCTGTTTCCGTTCGTCCGACCAACGCGAAAACAACATATATCCTGCCATCTATTTCCCCAATGGTCTGTGCACGCTCGTGATGACCAAGTGTACGGGCGCCGAATACATCTGCGGCATGGCAGAGTTTGGCGACTATAGCAAAGTCGACAGCTTTACATCCTGCCCCGGCGGAAACGTGCTTGCCAGCTTCAATATGAACATCGCTGTGGCGATCTCCGCCACTAATCCGCACACGGCAACGCTCGACGTGCGCATCTGCCTTCCCGCCTGCGAAGCAGACAGCGACTGCCGGGCACATGGCGAATTTGATGCCACTATCGGCGCCCAAAGTCAGATCAAGTGCATCCAGGCAGAGAACGCAGACAAATCAAAATCGGCTGGTGTATGCATCGATCAGCGCATCGTGACTGACAGCAGCATCGGTGTCGTCCTCATCCACGATGGCAAGGATGAAGTGTAAATAAATAGATTTATGCCAGGGCAGACCCGCTTGTCTGCCCCCTTGAACAAAAAAATCGTCAACGCAGAGGCGTAGCATGCTACGCCCCTGCAGACTGTGTACATCCCATCCCAAGTCATACGAAGCATTGCAGGAGGCTGCAATTCTCCCAAAGGCACTTGACACTGCGGCGATATCGATTTAAACATGCAACTGAGTTGCATATTGGAGGTTCTGTGTCTCAGCCGAAAATTCAGACAGACAGTTGCTGTGCCCGAAAAAGGCTCCGCCGTGCCTGCGTTCGCGTCACAGATCACCGCGTTTGCGTGCTGGAAGCTTTGTCGTCGGAGGCTCGCCCGCTGTCACACCATGAGCTTCTGGCGCGCGTGTCGTCCCATCGCATCGATCGCGTGACGCTGTATCGGGTACTTGGCGTGCTTGCTGAGGCATCGCTCATTCACCAGGTTCAGGGGACAGATGGCGTCTGGCGTTTTTGCGACCATGGCAAATCGTTATCCGGGTGTCCTGGAGGGCACCCGCACTTTATGTGCGAACGATGCAGTACCATGTGGTGCCTGGAGGGCGATCGCATGCCGCGCATTGAGGTTCCCGAAGGCTTTGTGGTCAGCCACAAACAAATGTTGGTCTTGGGAATTTGCCCCGATTGCCATGACAGTAAAAATGAACCTGTCGATGGGGATGGCATGCCTGAGGCACACCGTTTATCATGAAACCATCACGCGTGTTTCTGTGCGCCGCCCTGGCGAGTGCAGGCCTCATCATGCCTGGGCAGGCCTTTGGTGATACATCATCTGCCGGAACCGTGCTCATCCTTGACGATGAAGACACTGCTTCAGCAAAAGTTCTGGAGCTCGACATCGTCGAAGTTCATGCCAAAGGCATTGCCGCACAACCGTCGTCCAAACCGCTGTTTGCACAGACTTTTGGCCGTCCACAAGCGCTCTCGATCAACGATTTGCTTGAGAGCACACCCAATGTCTACGGCGACGTTTCAAGCAAGGGCACGCGCCAGGTTATCGTGCGCGGCTTTGAGATGCGCCAGCTCAGCGTGCGCTTTGCGGGCATACCGCTGGACACGGGCTACGACGGCATGACGGGACTGGATGCCATCCCTGCAAACTGGATTGGCGCCGGCCAGATTCGCTTTGCCGATGCCGGACCGACAGATGCCACAGGTATGGGCGGCGGTATTGAATTTACCCCAATTGCCCCCTCTCTTCTGGAGGCCGCCCTCGAAATCAATCTTACCGGTGCAGTGGGTGCGTTGATGCATGGCATGCAACACGGCCCCTGGTCGTGGGTGGCCACGGCTGGCGGAAACTACTCCGAGGGTTTTAGACTTTCACGCAGCTTTACCCCCACAGCTCAGGAAGATGGCGGCTTGCGCGATGCCAGCGACAAACGGGGCGTCAACGCCTTTGGCAGTCTTTCGCGAAAGCTTGGCAACTGGGGAGAATGGAAGTTTTTAGCCGGACACACCCAGGCACCGCGCGGCGTTCCCACGGGCATTGATACAGAAAACTACCGCTACTGGCGTTTTACAAAATGGCACATCACGCTTGTGAGCACAGAGCTCAGCTTTGCTTCGCGCTGCCTCTTTGGTCAGGCACAAGTCTGGTTCGTCAACCAGGGCAACACGCTCAGAGCCTTCGACAATGCCGATCGGTCGACTCAAACGCTGCCCGCAGCCTCGACCTCCGTCTGGCGTGATGACGACTACGGTTTCCAGATCGACCTCTCAACCATGACCTGGGATTTGGGTGCCGCCGGATTCCTCGACGCCCAATTGCGCACCGAAATGCGTTATCAACAACACGAAGCCGTTACGGATACTTTCCACCCTGTGACAAACACGGTTGCGGATTCCAGCCGCCTTATGTTCGACATCCGCCCCGGGGTAACGTGGCAGCTTCGTCACAATCTTCGCCTCTTTGCATCTGGCCATGCCACCGGCAACGTTGAACTCGGCAGCCACAATAATGCCAAAACGACGGAATTCCGCATGCAGAGCCTGTATAATGGCGGCTTCAGCTTCGGAACAGACTACGCCTTCTCCCCCAAACTCGGTTTTGGCCTGCGCGTTGCCAGACGGCTTCGAATGCCCACCCTTAAGGAGCAGTTCGACAGACTCCCAAATAGCGCCTCGGTCCAAATCCCCCTCAACGCCGAAGTGTCGTGGAACGTTTCTGGCGAGATACGCTGGCGCCCCTTCTCGAAAATGAGCCTGTCCGTCACCGGTTACAATCACGAAGTGCGCGACATCATTGCCATCAGAACCATCGACGGCATCAGGCAGGCCTACAACATCGCCGAAGCCCGTCTCGCAGGCCTTGATACCACCCTTCTGCTTGGCTCCTGGTACGGCCTCTCACTCGAAACAGCCTATGGCTACCTGTACGCCTACGATTTGTCCGCCGATCATGTCCTGAACGATCGCCCTGCACACAACCTGCGCGCCATTCTGAGCTACAGCCCCCTGCCCTCGCTCACACTCAGCCTCACAGGGCAATACGAATCCAAACGGCGCACCGAAGTCCAGAGACTTTCGAACCCTGTCTGGCTGGGTGCCATCTTCCTCCTGGATGCCGAAGTCGCCTGGCAGCACGAATCATTCTCCGCCTACATACGGGCATCCAACCTGCTGGACTACAACTACGCCAGAACCTTCGGTTATCCCGAACCCGGCTTCAACCTGACCGTGGGCGCGAGAATCCATCTTTAACGCACTTTCTTTTTTTCGTGGGGGAGCATTGCTCCCCCACACCCCCTGCAATTGCCCCCCTTTCAAGGGGGGGGCTGAAAGCCGGGGGGATGTGCGCATTGCTTGTGGGATATGAATTAATTCGTCAAAAGCAGAACTTTCTTGAGTGAAGTGACGGAATAGCAGCCCACGGACAGGTTATCGGGTGCGCCGTCGTCATAAATGAGGTTCGCCGAGTCGAGACTGAAATAGCTGAGTTTTGTGTACAGACACGATACCGGGGGACATCGGTCGCCCCTTGATGACGGCCTGAAACCATCACTCCCCGATTCATAATCGCAAAGATGCTTTTCAAGGTAGGCATCAAGTTTAGATTCGGTGTCGAGATCTGGCATGGCTGCCTGAATGATGCGCGAAACCGGCAGCACGCTCGTTTCTTTCCCTCCGATTTGTACCGTCAGAATATCTGCCTCAAGTGCCCGCACATCAATTGTATTCTGCAGAGATTCATCCAAATAGACGCCAATGCTATAAATTTCATCTTGAGGCAGGCGCTCTTCCCGAAGATCCTGAGAGCTGTCACAGGCCGTCAGACAGCACAAAATCAATGCGCTTTTCAAAAGTTTTTTCATACCAAACCTCATTTCCAATTCTGCCACGAACAATCATCGGCGGTAATGATATAAGTCCATCTCACACAACTCGCAACTGAGTTGCAGTTATATGCAACCGAGTTGCGAACTATTGTTTTTCATCGGATGTGTCAAGAGAAAGACTATTTTTTTGTCATAAATGCCAATTGTGTGACATTAATTTGAATGGAATCTTTTTTCCTGGCTAACATGGGGTTACAAGGTTTTCTATGACACGTACAAGATGGTTAGCAGCTTTTATGGGATTGTGGTTGCTGTTTCTCTGCGGTCAGGCAGCAGCTGAGGAGGAACAGGAAAACTGTGGACAAATGCTGGCAGCGGCAACTGAGGAGCAGACCAATTGCCTGATGGCAGAGGCGCAGGAAAACTGCCGGCAAATAGCAGCAGAGGAGCGAGGGAACTGTCTGCAAACAGTGGCAGAAGAACAGGAGCGCTGCATTCGAACGATGATCGAAAATATGATGGCTGAGATGGCCATCGAACAGAAAAATTGTTTTAGAGAGGTGGCAGAAACGTGGGAATGCGATTTGAAATTTCGGACGTGCTGCCGTTCACCAAGGCCTTGTTGTCAGCTTCCGCAGGGCGAGGAACGTGAACGCTGTTGGCAAACAGCGGCAGAAGAACAGCAGCGCTGTTATCAGACAGCCGCAGAGGACAAGGCGAAGGCAGAGGCGAGGTGGGCAAAAGAGGTTGAAGAGGCGATGGCGGAGGCGAGGGCGGAGGCAAGGGAACGCAGGGCAGGGATGAGCGGATATGCTTTGCGCTATCACCGCAGCATGGGCGGCAGTG
>WQTY01000034.1 GCA_009786045.1 Pseudomonadota bacterium
CACGCCTCCTTGCTTCCTGGAATCTGCACCATTTCGACGCCGCGACCCTGCCGTCAGCGATAAGGCGAGTGCGATAGCGGCGCAGGGGGCGTTGCCCCCAAAATGAAAAACGCCACAGGGGGGCATCAATCGGGTAGGGGGCATAGCGCGCTACGCCCGTACAGGGCCGTGTCTGCCTTTAGTGGTTAAATGCCGAGGTAAAGGCGTTTTCCGAAATTGTAGGTAATGTCGGAGTCGAAGAGTTTTCGGACGGTGTTTTCGATGTCGTATGAGACGCGGTGGTAGACGATGGTGTGGGTTTCGGTGTCGTAGATGGTGCAGCATGCACGATTGTCGTAGTCGCGGGGCTGGCCTACGGAGCCGACTGTGACGAAGTATTTTTTGTCTGGTTCGAAGGTGAGGATATTGGCCGTGACGTCGGTGGCATGATCTTTGGTCAGGGCAAAGGCCTTCGTGAGGTGCGAGTGCCCGATGAAGGTGATGTGGTCGAGGTCGTCGAAGCGCGGGACGAGCTGGTTTGCCTGTTCGATGAAGAAGATGTAGTTGAAGTCCTGCGGTTCGATGGGGGAGCCGTGGCTGACGGTGAAGCCTGCAGGATGTTTTGTGATGTAAGGCAGGTTTGCCAGCCAGGCCATATTTTCCTGTGAAAGGATGCGGGCGTGATAGTCGAGGACGTTTCGCGCGGCATCGTAGTAGTAGGCATAGTTCATGCGTCCGCAAACGGCGGCGTCGTGATTTCCCAGCATGGTGGCACTGGCGAAGTTTCGTATCGCGGTGCAGCACTCGTCGGGGTGCGGCCCGTAGCCGACGACGTCGCCCAGGCAAAGATATTCATCGCATGGGTTTTCGTGGTAGAAGTCTATGACTGCTTTGAGTGCGTTGTAGTTGCTGTGTATATCTGAGAATATGCCGATTTTCATTCGTCCCCTCCCTGCTGTCTCTCGTATAGCGCATAAGGCGGACATCACAAAGATATTCATGTCGTGATGGGGGAGGCTGGTGCAAGGGTAAGATGCGTGCTTGAGAACATTGCGCTCGTTGTTGAAATGTGAGAGAATGGAACACGTCGCGTGTAGGCAGTGTTCTTGGTGGTTTGAGCACATTGATGTGCGGACTGATTGGAGGAGAGATGTTTTCTAGAGCGAAACGGTCGTTGTTTTGTGTGGCAGCGTTGCTGTTGGCTGGCGTCGCCCCTGCGTATGGTCAAGACATGGAGGATTTCAAGGCGCGCATGGCGCGTGCGGCGTCGATGACGCAGGAGAACATGAGTGAGGCGCTGCGCCAATATCTGGAGATCCGTGCCAAGTATGCAGGGAAGGAAGTGGACTACTCGCTGGGTCGGACCTATCAGCGTTTGTTTCAGTGCGAAGAGGCACAGTATTATTACGAGCAGGTCATGATCAAATATGATTTGCCCGATGATGATCCGATTTATCAGCGTGCCGTGAAGGATTTTGATCAGATTGCGCATTGCCGTGACTGGCAGAAGGTGTACCTGGATTGTGCCATTCCGGCCGGGGGGCATGTGCTGATTGGCAGTGAGCGCGTGAACCAGTGCTGGGAGCGTCCTTTTGCACTTTCCGATGGTGAGCATACCTTTAAGCTGGTGTCTGAGACTGGCAGGGAAAAGGTGGTCACGTTTGCGGCAAAGTCCGGGGCAGCGGATGCGCGCATTGCCCTGGCGTTTGATGTGGAACAGGTTGTGGTGGAGCAGGTGATAGCGACTGAGCAGCATTTTGTGCTGCAGGAGCGTTTTCACCCTGCGCTTTACTGGGGGCTGATCACTGGCGGTGTGCTCATTATGGGTGGTGGCGGTGGCGGGTTTGCAGCGCTGTCGAATCGAGCTCTGGTCGATGTCGAGAGGAATGAAGTCAAGTATGAGGTGCTGCTGGCGACAGAGCCGGATAGGGCAAATGCTGCCAAACAGCGTGCAAACGAGGCGAGGGACAGGGTAAAGCTGCACAATACGCTGATGTATACGTCTTTTGGTGTGGGGGGGGCGTTGGTGGTGACGGGGGTAACGCTGGCGGTGATCAGTGCCGTGAGCCCGCGCGTTCGCGTTGAGAAGACGAATGTTGAGGCATTTGTGGCGCCCAGTGCCGGCGGCTTGATGATGGGGTTTGGGATGTCCTTTTAGCCGTGTGAGGCGAGGGGTGAGGTTTGATGACCCCATTTGGGATGTGTCAGTGCTGTCATAGGGTGTTCGATTGTTTTGCGATTCTGCGGCTGGGCGCTCACGGATGGGGGATGTGCCGGTATTTGGTTTGTTGAGGCGTGTGAGGGAATGAAAATTGCACAGAGTCAAAGTGAGCTATTGTCTTTTAGGTTTTGTGTTCGATAAACCATTTTAGATAGGGGAAATGATTATGGCAAGCATGGGAAGTCTCATATCGGCAATCTTGGGTGCGAGTGTCCAGGGACGTTCTGGAGCTGCGCGTATGCAGGGCTGCATGATAGCGGTGGTCGTGGATAATTGTGATCCCGAGAATCGCTATCGCGTTCGTCTGTCGTATCCCTGGCTGGCGGATCAGTATACGAAAGACACGACGTCGGATGGCAGTGCTGCCAAGGTGCAGAGTTTTTGGGCACGCATTACGACGATGATGTCCGGCTCGGAGATCGGGAGTGTCTGGCTTCCCGAGATCGATGATGAGGTGATGGTGGCGTTTGAGGAGGGCGATTTTGCGCGCCCGATCGTCATTGGCTCTCTTTGGAATGGTGAGCGCAAGTCGCCGCGCAAGCTGACGTATTCGCCGGATCAGAACGAAGAGGATATTCCGAACAATGAGCAGGGCGGGGATAACGATTTTCGTTTCATCCGTTCGCGCATGGGCCATACGATTGCGTTTAACGATCGCGAAGGTGAGGGTGGTGTTTCTCTGCGTTCGAACAAGTCGGCTGAGCTTTATATTGATGATGCCGATGGGAGCGAGCGCATACGCCTTTACGACATGAACCAGACCCAGTGGCTGGAGATCGATGTGCCCAACAAGAAGATTACGCTTCAGACGGATACGGGGGATATCCTGATCAAGGCCAAGGAAAAGATCCGTATGGAGTGCAAGAACCTTGAGATCGATGTTGAGCAGAAGATCACGATCGATGCCGGCGATTCGATCACGCAGAATTCGAATACGTATTCGACGACGACGAAGAGCAAAACGGATTTCACAGCGAAAGCGAATATGACGCTGAAGGGCGTGAAGATTCATCTCAATCCGTAGTTTGGGGCGTTTGTTTTGTGAAAGGCAGGGTGTTATCCTGCCTTTTTTGTATGTGGCCGGGCAAGGTGGACGAGAAAATAGTCATTGACATCGTTGAAGATGCGCGTTACGTTGCGCGGCCGATGGCGGGGCGTAGCGCAGCCTGGTAGCGCACTTGCATGGGGTGCAAGTGGTCGCAGGTTCAAATCCTGTCGCCCCGATGGGCCCAAAGCTGTTTGGTTTTGGGCTTTTTTTTTCGACATGGCTTTGGGGGCTGGATTCTGCGGATCGAATGTGAGTTGACGACGGGATGGGATGTCGTGAATTTCCTGTTTTGAGTTAGCACGACGTGACTTTGATAAGGGCTGTTGGAACGAAGGAGTGTTGTCATGCGATCGATTTGGTTGAGTTTGGCGGCTGTTGTTTGCGTTGCTTCATTGTCGGCCTGCGGGTCAGTGAATTTTGGCACCAGGCCTGATGCCGAGTTGACTGCTTCGAATCAGGCGCGTGAGTGGCAGGCGGCTCCTGAGGTTTCGGAAACGAATGAGGAAACTCAGCCTGAGGTGGATTGCGATGCCTTTATGGATGAAATGGCCAATGTTTGTTATTTGGGGACAGCGTTCGAAGCGGATGGGATGACACCGCGGCATGATTTTGACGAGGATGGCAACGATTTGGGAGAAATTGATCAGGAGTGGGCAGCGGCTTATTGTTCGTGCTATGCCCAGCTTGCCTTCCAGACGTTTGGCTGCATGGGGGTTCTGTCGCACCTTAACTTGACGGACGAAGAGTATGACAGCAAATACGAAAGCGTTCGTTATGAGTGTGCAGCCTCCTTTGAAACCTGGCTGGATGATGCCGAAGCGGATGGTGCCGTGTTTGAAGACTGCGACCCTTCGGTGGAAGCGTGTGCCGGGAGCGAGGGTGAGGCGGATGGTGCAGAAGTCTCGGAAGATGTGCTTCTTGATCGACAGTAAGTACGAGGGGTACAGATTTGCAGGGCAATAGCCGTTCTCTTTGTGGTTTCGCTTTTGGGAACGGCATTTTTGTGAGTTCTGATGCGGATATTTGATGTTTTGGTGGATGCGGTTCCGGCGGATGCCCGGATCGTTGACGTATCCGTCGGCATTTTTTGGACATTTGTGCAGACACAGTATGGGTGTGCTTTGTCGGCAACAGCGCATCGCTGGGTAGAGGAGCCATTTGGCGTCGTTATCCCCTGGGCGGGTGAGCTTGTTGGTAAGCGAGTGCTGGATTTGGTGGAACTCTATGACGGTGTCTCACTGACGGGGCGTGCGCTGGCGAATGCAGCAGTTTCGGCAGCGTTTGGCACTCTGGAGGGCGGGCGTTTTTCGAATGGTTCAACGCAGGAACTGTTGTTGTCTCTGTGCCGTGAATCGGCCAGGCCGCTTCATGTGGCGCTCGTGGGGCACTTTCATTTTGCAGAGGTACTGCGTCCTGCGGTACATCGCCTGGATGTGTATGAGCTGGATCATCGCTGCCAGCCGGGAGACATTCCGGCCACGTGTATGGCGCAGCGGCTGGCAGAGGCAGATATTGTTGTGATGACGTCTTCGACGCTGCTGACGCATGCTGCAGAGGCGGTTCTGTCATATTGCCGCAAGGATGCCGTGAAGATGATGGTGGGTCCGGGTGCGCCTTTGCACAGAACGTTGTGGGATTTTGGCTTTGACGTCATTGGCGGGAGTATCGTTCGAGATGTTGCAGGTGTGCGTCTGGCGGTTGGCCAGGGGGGGGCGCATAAGCAGTTGCCTGGCGTAGAGAAGGTGAACTATTGGCGTGTTTAGGCGTCTATGGGGCGGATCGTGTGATGGATTGGAGCGTTTTTAGCTTAAGTGACGGCATAAGCAGACAGTGTTTCTTCTGTTTGCTGGGCGGGGTATGTTGCCACAAACAATAACCTTTTGCCCTTCACCCACAAGCAATGCGTAGCATTGCAGGGGGTGTGGGGGAACTCGTTCCCCCACGAAAAGAAAACTGACTAAAATAGAGTGGAGGTCGTATGGATAAGCGGGTGGAGATAGCAATCATTGGGGGGAGCGGCCTGAGCGAGATGGAGGGGATCAGGATCGTAGACTCGGTGACAATGCTGACGCCGTTTGGTGCGCCGAGCGATAATATCACGATTGCGGAAGTGGGGGGGCGTTTGGTGGCGTTTTTACCGCGCCATGGGCGTGGCCATCGGATTCCTCCAACGCAAGTGCCTTATGCAGCAAATATTTGGGCACTGAAGCAGTTGGGCGTGTTTTGGGTTTTGACGTTTTCGGCGGTAGGGAGTTTGCGCCAGGAGATAGCGCCGGAGCATTTTTGTGTCCCCGACCAGATCATCGACAGAACACGGCATCGTCGTGAGACATTTTTTGACGATCTTGTGGTGCATGTTTCGTTTGCTCAGCCATTTAACGCGCAGCTCAGGCAGGTGTTATTGGAGGCATGCCGGGCAGAGGGCGTGACGACGCATGACGGTGGCGTGTATGTTTGCATGGAGGGGCCTGCGTTTTCGACGCGTGCAGAGAGCCAGATGTACCGTGCCTGGGGTGGGGATATTATTGGGATGACGGCGATTCCTGAGGCGAAGCTTGCCATGGAGGCTGAGATGGCCTATGCGACAGTGGCCCTGGCAACGGACTATGATTGCTGGCATGAGTCTGTGGTGACCGTCGAAGAGGTTATCCGGCACATGGAGAGGAATGTTTCGAATGTCCATCGTGTCATTAAGCGCGTTGTTCCGCTCATTCCGCTGGGCACCGAGGCGCAGAATCCGGCATCTGAGGCGCTGAAGTGTGCGCTGACGACGCATGCCTCGCATATTCTTCCAAAACATCGCGAGAAGTACGAACTATTGTTGGCGAAGTATGTCGACTTTGATGGCAGCCGAAGGTAAGCCAAGACGAGATGAGGTGGCGGATGCTGCTTGCCTGTCGCGCCATCCGCAGGCTTTGCCTGAGGATGGCGTGGCATCGTCCTATGCCTGCCGTCCTCTGATATGGCGAGACGTGACAGAAGAGGCATGGTCGAGCTATGCCTGGCAGTGGTCGCATCGCTTGTTGACGGCAGAAATGCTTGACGCGGCGATAGCGCTGATGCCGCCGGAGCGAGAGGCGATCTTAGCCATGCGTGGCACATTTCCGGCGGTGGTTTCTCCCCATTATGCGTCGTTGATTCGGCAGGATTTGGGTGCGGCATGTCCGATTCGGCGTCAGGCGATTCCTTCGGTGCACGAACTGGAAAGGCACGAGGGCCTGTTGGATGATCCGCTTGGGGAGGCTCGCCATTCCTATGCGGCATGTGCGACGCGCCGTTATCCTGACAGGGCTCTGATTTATACGACGCATGCGTGTGCGATGCGCTGCCGCCATTGTACGCGGCGCACGAAAGTTGGCCGGGCGTGTGAGCCGGGCCTCAGTCAGATTCGCGCGACGCTGTCAGAAATCGGCGCGGATGCGCGTGTGCGGGATGTATTGGTTTCTGGCGGGGATCCATTGAGTTTGCCTAATGCGGTTTTGGGTGAGGTTCTGAAGACGCTTCGCGGGTTTTCGCATGTGGATGTGATTCGGCTGTGTACGCGCATGCCTTGTACGCTTCCGCAGCGTTTTGATGATCCTGAGCTGCTGGCAATTTTAAGAGAAACGGCGCCGATTTATGTCAGCGTGCAGTTTAACCATGATTTGGAGGCAAGTCTGGAGTCTGCGCGAGCGCTGAAGCTGTTGCGCGAAGCCGGGTGTATTCTGAGCAACCAGAGCGTCTTGCTTCGTGGCGTGAATGATGTGCCGGAAGTTTTTGAGCGGCTGTATCGCTGGCTTCTTCGGCACGGCTGCCGCCCATACTACCTGTTTCAGTGTGATGCCGCGCAGGGGACGCGCCATTTTATGACACCGATATCGCGCGGGCTGGAGATCGTGGATTTTTTGCGCGGCCGGCTGTCGGGACTTGGCATGCCACACTATGTCATCGACTTGCCGGACGGCATGGGCAAGGTCGAGCTTTGCCCAGATTATGTCGTTGGCGGGGAACGCGGGGGCAAGGTGATGTTCAGGAATTGGTGCGGCGACGTGGTGGCGTACGACGATGGCGTTTAGGATAGTTTGATCTTGGGAAACCATGGCTGCGGCATTGCCTGTAGATGCTGTAAGGGGGTGAGCGTTGGCATGCTGTGTTTGTTCGCCCGCTATTGCTCGCCCGAGGGGCGACAATACGCGGGCGGGCGCAGCTATCTGCAGGGCAGATACGCCGCGCCTTCTTGTGGCCGTTCGGACGGGAGCTGAATTTTTGGCAGCGGCAGCCATGAGGCAGAGGGGGAATTCTTTGGGGGTTTTGCGCAGATGTGTTAGAACTCGTGGCGTTTGGGACTTTTGAATGGGAATAGCCTGCGGAGAATGACGTGGCGAGAGTCATCTATCGAGACGATAATTATCAGACGGTTTATGTGGATGTGAATGTCCAGAATCCGGAGGTGACGGTTGGCAGAAATGCCGGCAATGCCATTGTCATCCCTGCAAAGTCACTTTCTCGCTATCACGCCAAGATTGTTTTTCAGAATGGGCGTTATTTTCTTATTGATTTGAAGAGCTCGAATGGGAGCTATGTCAATGGCGCCCGTGTGACACAGCAGGAGATTCGTCCGGGCGACAAGCTGGCCTTTGGTGAGGTCGGTGTAGAGTTTACAGAGGCACCGGCATCAGGCGCGGGGGCGATGGCAGGGCCAGTGGCTGCTGGAGCGATGGGTCCTGGGCCGATGAATGTGGGTCCATTGGGGCCGGGGCCGATGGGGGCAGGACCGATGCCGGGGGCGATGGGCCCTGGCAAACCGGCGGGTTTTCCTGGCGCAGATGGTCAGGGGATGGGCGGTCCAAAGCTTGCCGGGCCAAAGCTTCAGATGTTTAATCCAGGCCTTCCGATGGGAGGTGCATCGTCAGATCCCCGCAATATCAACGTGCGCCCGATATCGAATCCAGGCAACTATCGCCCGACAATGCCCAACCAGCCATCGTTCGATCAGGATATGGAGCTGATGTTGCAACAGCAACAGCAGCGCTTGAATGCGCAGCCAGGCAGTGCGCCTTCCCAGGTTCCGGCGTCGCAGGGGATGGGCGAAGGGCAGCAGATGGGGATGGACCCCTCACTTGCACCTCGGACATTTGATCCTTCCACCATGGGTTATGCGCCGGGCATGATGGGTACGGGGATGGGCATGGATCCTCACCAGGCACCTGAACGCCGCGTGACATCATCTGCCTCAATGGCGCCTGCGCCCAGTCTGGGTGGCGGCATGGATCCCTCGCTTGCGCCCCGGACGTTTGATCCGGCGGCGATGGCGCCTGCGCCTAGTCTGGGTGGCGGCATGGATCCTGCGCTTGCACCCCGGACGTTTGAGCCCGACACGATGGGCTATGGTCCGGGTGGTGTGGGTGCCGGGATGGGGCTTGCGGATCCTTACCAGGCACCGATGCCTTCTGGTCGCACGGCCCCGCCTGCACCTGGTTTTGGCGGCATGGATCCCGCGTTTGCGCCCCGAACGTTTGATGTGAATACGATGGGTTATGGGGGTGGTGTTGGGGCAGTTCAGCCGATGGCATGGCATGATCAGGGATTGAGGCAGCATTCTGCATCGTGGCCGGATGCACCTGAGGGAGGCGTGTTTGGTCATGCCGAGCCAGGTGGGGAACATGAAAAAACGGGGTTAGGGGCTTATCCAGAGGTGCCAGAAGAAGAGGCTTTCCAGGCCGGGAGTGGGCTGTCTCAGGAGGCGAATCAGAGTGGTGATGGGGCGCAGGGGGCGGTGTCGGACTATTCAGACATTCGATCTTCTGAGGTTGAACTTGAGCGACAAGCGGATTTATATGCTTCACGCCAGCGAACGAGAATTGGCCGTGAACAGTCCGGGGCTCTGAGCAGTATGGCAAACCGTCGGCTTGCGCCGAGAGCGGGCCAGGCAAGCAGTGAGGTGGCAGCGCCTCGTGTGTCTCAGGATGCATCGACAACCAGTGGCATACTGCCGGCGAGGGCAACGAGAGGCAGGGAGCGTCATAGAGGGGGGTATGCGCCGCAGGCAGCACGCGTGTCGATGGTGGGACAGGGCAGTACCGACGGGGCGAGCATTTCTGACGAAAACCTCGCGCAGGAAATCTCTGATTTGGATGTGATGTCCCTGGGGAGTGCAGAACAGGCACCACTCGCTGTCGAAGAGATGTCTTTGTCCTCGGAGACAAGGGCGTCGAGCTCGCTGTCCATTCGAGTGGGTGCAGAATTGGCCGATGGGATGGCGGAGGCCCCGGATGATTTTCTTCCGAATGTGTCGGGGGAGCCGAAGTCCGAGATCCTCACGTGTGGAGATCTTTTGTTTTTGGAGGAGGGACGGGGAAGCTGCCAATCGTCGGAAGATGGGGCATCGGCATCTGTGAGTTTTGATAATGGTCAGCCGGGTGAGGCCGGGGGAGGATACGAAGGGGAACGGCTTCGAGCTGTCAACGCCGAACAGGCGGAGGTTCTCAACACCTATCGGCAGTTATCGGCACAGTTGTCGGAACAGAACGACGCGCTGTCTGCAAAGCTTGAACTTAAGCGTGCAGAGATCGAGGCTTTGCGCCAGCATGAGAAGGAGAATGACGGGCTGAGGCAAAGCATTGTTCAGCTTGAGGAGGGGGAGGCTTTGCTGCGTGAGCAACTTGCCCAAACCCAGTCTCGCGAAGCCTCACTCAGGCAGGAACTGGACGAGGCACACAGGCAGCTTGCCGAGTATCAGAGTGAAGCTGAGCAGGCACAGCGCCGTATTGATGAGGCAGAAGCCCAGTGTCACGCCCTTGGCCTGGAGGTAAACCATTTGAAGGATCGCAATAACGATCCCTTTGTGGTGTTGTGGCGCGAACGTTTTGGTGCGCTTGAACGCTATGCAGCATCGCTTGAATGTGCTACACACCAGCTTGACCTTGAAAGCATCGATCCGAAAGCCTTAGAAAACGTACGTTCAATGCGCGAAGTGATTGCGTTTTGTGCGACGTCGCTAAGTCAGGATTGATAAAGAGGCAGTTTTTGTTGTGCGCACATCGGCCCAGGGGCCGCGGATAGCGTGCAGCGGCTAAAAAATGGCGTTAACGACCTGTAGAGGGAGGAGATTTGGCTATGCAGTTTTATCATTGTGAGGTCTGTGACAATCTTGCGGGCATGATTCACGATTCTGGTGTCGTGCCTGTTTGCTGCGATGAGGTGATGAAGTCACTTGTTGCGAATACGGTCGATGCGAGTCATGAGAAGCATTTGCCGGTGGTAACGATCTCGAGTGACGAACGAGAGACGCGCGTGTTGGTTCAGGTTGGCAGCGTGCCGCACCCCATGACCAAGGAGCATCTCATTGAGTGGATATTTATCGAGACGAACAAGGGCAGACATCGCCGCGCGTTGGTGGCGGATGATGCGCCGACGGCGAGTTTCCTGCTTATTCAGGGTGAATTGCCGACAGCCGTCTATGCGTATTGCAATCTGCACGGGCTTTGGAAGACGGCGCTGTAATTGCGTTTTTAACAGGGGGCAGAAGATGTTCTGCCACTATATGTCTTACCCATAAGCGGAGAACTGGTTCCAAAGAAATGAAAAGCCTTCAAAGAGGCAATCATTTTCATCCAGAGGCAGCAATTTTTGCCCCAAAGCGATACGCAGTATCGCAGGGGGTGTGGGGGAACAAGTTCCCCCACAAAAAAATCTGTAGGGGCGACCGTCCCGGTCGCCCGCTGCGACGCAGTCGCCGACGGGGCGTTGCGGGGTGTCCCCGCACAGGGGGTAGCCGCGTATCGGCACGTAGGGGCGCGCAGTGCGCGTCCGGTGCCGATAGCGGCGCAGGGGG
>WQTY01000035.1 GCA_009786045.1 Pseudomonadota bacterium
GGGGGGGGCGTTTCGCCATCTCTTGCCTCACGGACCTCTTATCAGGAGGTTTACGAGGATTTCAGCTCTAAGATGAGGATGCTTGGTTTTGGTCATGAAAGTTGTGGATGATGCACCAGAACGGAGCCTGATGCAGGCACTCGAAGAGGCGGTCTTTGCAAAGTGCTTTTCCGCAGCCCAGCTCGTGGTGTCTGGCCCCGGAAAAACGCTGCTTAGCCTTTGTGCAGGCATGACGCGGCTGGATTCGATGCCATCCTGGGAAGGGTGCCCGGCGCTGGAGGTCAGCCCGGAAACGCTCTTTGATGTGGCCAGCCTGACAAAACCTCTGGTAACTGCGGGGCTCCTGATGGTGGCACAGGATGAGGGGCGCATATCTTTGACCCAGAAGCTCGTTTCGCTGCCCCTTATCCGGTTTCCCTCATGGATGCTCGATCTGACTTTGGCAGATCTCCTGTGCCATGCCACCCCGCTGATGGCGTGGTATGATTTTCATGGGCACCTGCCAAGGCTCGAAGAGCGCGAAACAGCCTCCCGGCGCATTGAGCGTGAGATATTAGCGCTCCCCCCGCGTACGGATGCCGAGCAGGGCTGTTATTCGGATTTGGGCTATATGCTGTTGGGCATCTTCCTTGAGCGTCTCTATGGGGAATCGCTGACAAGTCTTTTTGCCCGCAAAATCGCTCACCCTCTTGGCCTGGAAGATCGCATGCTGTTTTGTCCCCTGCATCGGTTTGCACAGTCGCGCTGTGCGGCGACCCACCTCGTTCATGGCTATGCCCTGCAAGGGCATCCCGATGATAACAATGCCCGCTCTCTGACACATGTTGCCGGGCATGCGGGGCTGTTTGCCACGGCCGAAGCCGTGGCAGATTATGTGCGTGCCCTGTTCGATGGACGCTTTCCCGCACGCCGTGAAACGGTCGATGCCTTCCTGGGGTACAAAAACGATCGAACCCGCTTTGCTTTGGGTTGGGACAGGCCGGGTGGCGAAAACTCACTCTCCGGACGCAGTGAGGGCGACCCGGTCGTGGGGCACCTTGGTTTTACGGGATGTTCGGTGTGGGTTGATCTCTCCACCAAAACGAGCATAACCTTTTTGACAAATCGATCGCACTGCAATGACGATCCCGCTGTCCTGGCCACACTTCGCAGAACACTGCACAAACAGCTCTGGAGTCAGGTATGGTGACACACCAACGCATTGCGGCGATCGATATCGGGACTGTTCGCATCGGTGTGGCTGTTTCTTCACTTGAGGGCAAAATCGCACTCCCTCTGACGACAGTGCAGGTCTCGGGGTGCGATGACCCGCCCCGGGCTGTGGCAGAGGTTCTGCTTCGTGAGGGTGTGAGTCTTGTGGTCGTGGGCTGGCCGCTGGCTCTGGACGGCTCGCAGGGCGCGGCAACTCGCCGGACAAAGCAGTTTTTGAAGGCGATCAGGGTGCACTGCCCCAATATGAAATTCATCGCTCAAGATGAACGTTTCAGCTCTTCTCAGGCGGAGTCAGCCCTGGCAGAACTTCAGACAAAAGGGTCAAAGAAAAAAACGCTCGTGGACAGCATGGCTGCAGCCCTTATCTTGCAAACTTATCTTGAACAGTGCGGAAACAAAGGCACATAGAAACTTTTCAATTCATGTTCTGACGGCAGGGGAGACCTGCCGTCAGAACATGGACAGCGGCATAACGAATGAGGCGGATGGATCGTCGATAAAAGATAACGGCGCGTTTTGGGAACTGCATTCCTGAGGTGTAAAAATGTTGGTCTATCTCGTGGATGATCGCGGCCCTAGAGGCGAATACGCAAGTTTTATCAATGCCTATGCACAGGCCCTGCCACCCATGGTGCTTGCTGTGTATACACACTGGGCAGCCCTCTTTGAGGCCATTGAGGCTGAACGCCCGGCATGCCTGCTGGCAGATATGCGTTTTGACGAAACGCCCACAAAGGAACTCTACGGCGACATTGTGGCACTGGCAAATACCGAACAGTTTTGCGGCAATTTAGAGCGTGCAGAAGCTCAGATACGCGGCATGCAGGGGCTCCTCATCATCAGGGCGCTGCGCGAACGCGGTATCGACGTGCCCGTCATTCTGTTCGCTCCTTTTCCAGAAGATGTTCG
Source organism: Pseudomonadota bacterium (assembly GCA_009786045.1). Lineage (GTDB taxonomy): Bacteria > Myxococcota_A > Bradymonadia > UBA4248 > UBA4248 > WQTY01. The sequence goes on from WQTY01000035.1 coordinate 2,122, forward strand.
AACTCGGATTTTGACACAACTCGCCCCTATACAAATCATCGATGGCCTCGTGTTCCGCGAAGTTCAGACAGCACTAAAGCTCGCTCTCGGTACAGGCCGGAACCAGTAAATCTGCGCTGACCAACGTTCTCGTGGGCGCTGGCTCCCCCATAGACCACTTTGTGGGTGGACAAAAGAACGTCAAAGGCCAAAAACGGATTGTCCGAAGGCAGGAATGTCTGAGCCAAAGCAATGCGGAAGCATTGCAGGGGGTGTGGGGGAACTGGTTCCCCCACACAAAAAAAGAAAAAGGCGCGGCGTATCGGGTTTACTCGATAGCCGCGCCCGCATCGCGTATTGCCCGCTTGTGCGGGCAATAGCGGGCGCCCAGAAAGAAAAAGGCGCGCCCTTTGGTCATGAGATTTTTAGCCTGTGATCGTCACCCCACGGACAACAAGGTTCTTCAGCATGAGGTAGCCGCCGGCATCGTAGGAATGAAAGCGAATCTTAAGTTTTGAGATTCCTGCCGTGGGTATCACGATTTGGCCGGAGTACTTCCAGAGTTTGAAAGATGTCGTGCCAAAGTTGGCCGCCACGCCTACGAATTCGTCACCATCGTAGATGGCCAGCGCAAAACGTGTTGGTGACAGCGAGGATTCGCGAAGGTACGTAAAGAAAATGGCCACATGGTCGTAGTCAGCATAGGCTGCGGCATGCCGCGACAAATCGATTTCGACGTACCGCTCTGTCGAGAAGAGGCCGTCTTTTCCGGCGAGCCATGGGCCGAATCGCCACGAATAGAAGTCGGTCGTGATGAAGGTTGGCTCAACGGTGAAATTCCACGAGATGTATAATTGTCTGAGCCTGTCGAGGGTGCTGTGGGCGGAGGTCAGATAGGTGAAGAGGTGCGCGGCGAGGCCCGCTTCAATGAGACCCGGATACAGCTGGCAATCGCCACCGGATGGCGTGCATGTGCTATCGCAGAATTGTCTGTAGCTGCCAACCCAGAAACGGTCAACGCCTGCAGCCGTAAAGTCGGGCATGAAGGTTGGGTTGGTGCCCAGGACATCGCTGTCGAAGAGACAGGCCATGGGGGTGGAATGCTGTTCAAGGTCAGGTTCGCACAACTCACCCGGCTCAAGGATGCCATTGCCGCAAGTTGAGCTGACTTCGGTGCAGTTGCCCTGGGTGAGCGTGCATGCAAGGCATCCGGGGTGGCCATAGGCCCACGTTTTTGTATCGTCATAGGCGCTGCACACATTAAATCCAGGGGCAAACAGTCTTCCGTCGCAGACCTCGCCCACTTCGAGAATGCCATTGCCGCAATTGGGGGGATTGTTCTGGCATGAAGCAGTGCCGGTTGGGTCACAGTACTTGCCGGTGCCACAGGTTTCTTTAAGTTCCCACATGCCGGATGCTGTACAGATCTCGACGACATCCACCTCGTCTTCTTCGCCGCGGACGGCACATTGCAGCGCTCCCGGCACGCACGCCACGCAAGCCGCGAGCTCTTCCACGCAAAGCGTGCCCTCTGCACAGGGTGTCACTTCAACTTCGCCCGAGCACATCTCCTCAATGACGCCCGTTTTGTCTTCCGAGCATTTCAGCACGGATTCGCATGACACGCACGCCAAAAGCTCTGGCGAACAGTACGTATCTTCGGCACAAGGCACAACCTTGAATCCACTGTCACCAGCACATTCCGTGATATAGAGCGCTTTCCTGTCTTCAGAGCACACTGTGGGGCCCGGCTTACACTCGGCTTCGACGCATTTCGGTGAAGGATTCGCCAGGCAAATCTGGTCGCTTTCGCATTGCTCATGCACAGAAACGTCATCGCAGACTTTCGACAAAACGGCGCTTCCGTCAGCAGAGCACATGAGGACGGCTTCGCAGTCCTTGGGGATGCATTTTAGAAGCTCATCCGAACAACGCAGACCTTCGGCACAGGGCGTGAAATAGTCTCCGTGATTGCTTCCCGGACATGCTGCCGTAATGAGCCCTGATTTATCCTCCGCGCAGCGTATGACGGCATCGCACTGAGGGGCGCAGTGCAGATAAGGTTCGCTCGCGCAAAGCCAATCCTCGTCACATTGCTCCAGCACACGGGTATCGCTGCAGCTTTCCATTAAAATGGCACGGCGATCGTCGGAGCACCTTGCTTTCCAATTGCAATCCAGCGGATCTTCCCATTTGCATGAGGTTGTGGCCAATGCTGCGATGGCAACAGAGGCGATAATGAATAATCGTGACGTTTGTCTGGACGTTGGCATGGCATATCTCCTTATGTCATCATTTGTGGCTGGACGTTAGTTTTACCCAGCGTCTCAATTCAGATGAATACGAGCATATAGCCATTTTCAGCTCGAATTCAATGTGCGCTTAAAAAAGAAGCCAAAACCGTGCCATGAACTATTCGTCCTCGTTGGGGTTGTGCTTTCTCCAAAAACGTTCGTTTTTGCTGTAGGTTGGGGGCCCGATGGTCAGTGAAAGATAGTTTCGCGCAAGCTTCGTGTACCATCGATCGCCACAAATCTTGAGCCCCTCAAGGCCGCCATTCCTGGCACCGGAATAGCGCGCAAACAACGCCTGAGAGGCGCGATGCAGGCAAATGCCATATTCATTGCCCAGCTGTTTGAGCCCCAGCCAATGCAGCTCGTTGGGAGAAATGACACTCATCAGCGCCGTAAAGGGGTCATAATTTCGCTCGGTCGAAAGCCAATAAGCCGTCACGGCCCCGGTCCTGTCAGCGCCATGCAGGCAATGCACATAGACCGTGTTGTTCGGAGACTCGCGCATGATGCGCATAATTTCTTCGATGTTGATGAGACGCGTGCGAAGCGGAAAACTGTACAGCTCCAGTCCGAGGCGCTCCGCGCGCTTCTGAACCTCAGGCGGCAAACGATGCAGGCTGATGATCGTCTTGATGCCAAGGATCTTGAACTCGTCCATGTCGCGTTCGCTGGGCATGCCGCCGACATAGAAGGTATCGACGTTGCGAAAATTGCGCGGCAGTGCCCAGGCGTCGGGGATCGACGCCCCTGCAAATACCAACACCATGAAGACGATGCTTACCCAGCAGCGCATACTCTACTCCAGAACGCAACAAACGCGCACCCAACCTGAATGTATGAAAAAAAGTTGGAACAAATGCAACTCAAATGCACCGATAATTTGATAGCAAGGCAAGTTGGGACGCCCGCTATTGCCCGTGCGGGCAATACGCGGTGCGGGCGCGGCTATCGGGTAAACCCGATACGCCGCGCCTTTTTTCGGGGGAGCATTGCTCCCCCGAACCCCCTGCAATGCCTGGCGGCATTGCTTTGGCTCAGGCATTTCTGCCTTCGGACAATCAGGTTTGGGCCTTTGAAGGTTTTTGTTCCAACTCTCCCCACGCAATGTTCAGCACCAAGCCAAAAACGATGCACTCTGCCACTTAACCCACAAGCGATACGCGCACCCCTCCGTCGGCTTCGCCGCCGCCTCCCCTAAAGGGGAGGCACGCAGGGGGTGTGGGGGAACTGGTTCTCCCACAAAATAGAACTCGCCTAGACAATGAAATTGACGATTCGCCCGGGCACGATGATGGTTTTGCGAATCGTTTTGCCCTCGATTTGGCGTGAGACCGCGGGAATTGCCAGAGCCGCTTCGACGATCTCGGCCTCCTGGGCATTGCGATCCACTTCGATGGTGCCGCGCAGTTTGCCCAGAACCTGAACGGCTATCTTAACGAGCGCGACCTCGCATTTTTCCGGATCGAATGTTGGCCAGGGAACGTTGGCGATGCTGGGTTCGTGTCCGAGGATTGCCCAGAGCTCTTCGGCGATGTGAGGCGCATACGGGGAAAGCAGCAGCACGAGTGTTTCTGCAGCATGACGTGGAATGACATCAAGCTTGGAGAGGTGGTTAAGGAAAACCATCATCTGCGAAATGCCCGTGTTAAAATGGAGATTTTCGATGTCTGAAGCGACTTTTCGGATGCTCTGATGAAGAATCGTTTCGGTTTCGCTGTCGCAGGGAATGTCGGCAACACGTTCGTGCAGGACGTTGTTTTCCTGGGCAACGAGGAGCCGCCAGCACCGGGCCAGGAATCGATGGACTCCCCCGACGCCTTCCGTATCCCAGGGNTTGACCTGATCGAGCGGTCCCATAAACATTTCATAGAGCCTCAGCGCATCAGCACCATACTCGCTGACAACATCGTCGGGGCTGACGACATTGCCGCGCGATTTCGACATCTTTTCAATCAGCACCGTCAGCGGTTCGCCTGTGGTTTTGTGCACAGCACCGTCGGCGGTTTTTTGAACATCCCCGGCGTGGATGTATGCGCCCTCAGCATCTTTGTAGGCGTAGCCAAGGATCATGCCCTGATTGAAGAGTTTCTGGAAGGGCTCTTTGGTATGGACGAGCCCGCAGTCATAGAGAACCTTGTGCCAGAAACGCGCATAGAGAAGGTGCAGAACAGCATGCTCGGCGCCTCCGATGTAGAAATCGACGGGCATCCAGTAGCGTTCCTTTTCGGGAGAGAAAGGTGCTGTCTGATTATGGGGATCGATGTAGCGCAGATAGTACCAGCAGGATCCCGCCCACTGCGGCATGGTGTTGGTTTCCCGCGTCAATTCGCCCACCTTCAGCCAGTCATCAATGGTGGCCAGCGGACTTTCGCCCGTGCCCGAAGGGGCATAGCTTTCAACATCGGGAAGCTTAAGGGGGAGCTGCTCTTCGGGCAGGGGGTGATGGTTCTGATCCTTATCCCAGAGAATGGGGAAAGGTTCTCCCCAATAGCGCTGACGGGAGAAGAGCCAGTCGCGGAGCCGGTAACTGACGCAGGCCTGACCGAATCGGTGCTCTTCCAGCCAGGCGTTCATGATTTTCTTGGCGGTTTCGACATCAAGCCCATCAAGGAAACCGGAGTTGACATGTGGGCCGTCCCCTTCATAGGCAGATTGCGTGATATCGCCGCCTGCGATGACTTCCTGGATGGGGATGGCATGGGCTTTGGCAAAGTCCCAGTCGCGCTGATCGTGGCCGGGAACACTCATGATGGCCCCTGTGCCATAGGAATGCAGGACATAGTCGGCGATCCAGATGGGGATTTCCTTGCCGCTGGCCGGGTTAATGGCATAGGCACCAGTAAAGACGCCCGTTTTCGTTTTGGCAAGATCGGTGCGCTCCAGGTCGGACTTAAGGGCTGCCTGGTTTTTGTAGGCTTCGACGGCTTCGCGGCACGCGGGCGTCGTGATGGCATCGACGATGGCATGCTCGGGCGCCAACACCATGAACGTGGCACCAAAAAGCGTGTCCGGCCGGGTCGTAAAGACGCGGATATTGCCGCGAACGCTGCTGGCAGGCGCCAGCGTGAAGTCGATCTCGGCACCAAGACTCTTGCCAATCCAATGGCGCTGCATGGCCTTGATGCGGTCTGGCCAGTCGAGATCATCAAGGTCGTTTAAAAGCCGCTCGGCATAGGCCGTAATTTTAAGCATCCACTGGCGCATGGGCTTTCGGATGACCTCGTAGCCGCCAACCTCGGATTTTCCGTCGATGACTTCTTCGTTGGCCAGGACGGTGCCCAGGGCGGGGCACCAGTTGACGGGGGCTTCGGCGACATAAGCCAGGCCGCGCTCATAGAGACGGAGAAAGATCCACTGCGTCCACTTATAGTAGTCGGGGTCTGTGGTGTTGATTTCCCGATCCCAGTCATAGCTGAAACCAAGCGATTTGATTTGACGCCTGAAGTTGGCAACGTTGGCCTCAGTCGTCTTGCGCGGGTGCGTGCCGTGCTTGATGGCATATTGTTCAGCCGGCAAACCGAAGGCGTCCCAGCCAATGGGGTGCAGAACGTTGAAGCCCTTCATGCGCTTATAGCGAGCGATAATGTCGGAGGCTGTGTAGCCTTCCGGGTGGCCGACATGCAGCCCCGCGCCGGAGGGATAGGGAAACATGTCGAGAATATAGTACTTGGGCTTGTCGCTGTTATCGATGGCGCGAAACGTCTTTTGATCTTCCCAATACTGCTGCCACTTGGGCTCGATGTTGTTTGGATTGTAAGTGCCCATGCATGAAGTCCGTATCGTTTTGCGAGGCGCATCTGGATGCGCCGGATTGAGAAAATAAAAGCCCAGAGCACAGGCTCCGGGCTTTCAGATGCAGAACATTGCCGTCGAAACTATGACTTGGTGTACGTCTTGACTTCGATGGCCTGAATGTTTTTGTACATGCCACAGCTCGTGCACGCGTAGTGAGGAAGCTTGGGCTCGCCGCAGCTCGGACAGACAGAAGTCTGGGTGGCCGTGAGGCGATCATTAATGGAACGGCGCATTTTGGTGCGGGAATGACTCATGCGTTTCTTGGGGACTGCCATTTTTTACTCCTATACATATGGATGGTAAACCATCACGCTGCCGGCGCAGGACACTGCATCCGGCATGAAATCACACCGGATGGCAACGACACGCCGTTTCGTTCAGGTTGGCACCGCATTTCAGGCACACCCCGTGGCAGCTGTCGTCGCACAGATAATGGGAATCAAGCTCTACATAAACCGTTTCGAGGACGATGTGCTCCAGATCGATGACATCTTTATAGAAGATGACATCAAGATCATCGGTTTCCAAAACAACTTCATCGCGCTTTGGCGCCTGCGCTTCGTCGACAAGCATGAGGACAACCTGCCACGTCATGGCCAATGTATCGGCTTTGCCACAACGGGAACACAGTCGCTCAAGCTCGGCATTGATGCTGGCTTCCAATCGAATCCCTCGCTTCGTGCCAATCAGCCTCGCCTCGTAACGCAAAGGAGAAATCGCCCGACAACCTTCATCGTTCATTTCGAAAAAAGCATCAACCCGTTCCGGCGACACTTCGTCGCGAACGACAAAAGGCACACTGCCAGAGATTCGAGATGCGAGAACGTTCATCGGAGATCCTGCCAATCGTTACAGCTGTTGCCGAAAAATGTTCCAGCAACAGGCGCCATACAATGTAAGGAGAAGCGTGAGCGCTGTCAAGGACTTTAATCTTGAGTGCAGCCGTCATCAACCCGTTCATACATTTTGGCCTTTACCCTTGCGCTCGGGTCATGGCGTCGCTATATAAGCGAGCTGTTTCGTTGGTGTGTGCTTTATGGTTAGTAACAGACGGGTCAGGATGCGCACACTCTGGTCACTTTAGGGACTTCAAAGATAAGGAATAGCTTATGAAAAAGGTTGTTGTTGCACTATTCGCCGTTGCCGTTGCTTTTGGTACGATGGCCTGTTCGAAGGACAAAAAGACGACACAGGCCCCTGCAGCGCCTGCTGAAGAGACCTTGCAGCAACTTGAGGCTCTCTACCAGCTCAACGACCCTGCATCCAGGGATCCGAAAGCAGCGCTGACCTGCCGCTATGTCCTCATCACGAACAATGGCGGCACGCTTGAGCGCAAAGAAGCCAGCATCAAGACGTCCGGACAGTGCGATTTTGATTCACTTAAGGGCAAAGTGAGCAGCTCCGGGGCACTCTCTATCGACAAGGCAACTCAGATTCTCAACATCATCAAATCGACGGCGGGCCTGGGTGCGAATGCCAAAGCACGTTTTGATTGCGTGGCGTACAACATCAAGACGAGTGTTCGTATGGTCGGGCTGCAGGACTGCAGTATTAAGGATCCTTCTGCCGCGGCCTCCGGCAAAGCTGCTTCTGCCAAGGAAATCACAAAAATCCTCGGCCTGTAGTCATTTCTGACTTTGCTGCATGCGTCCCTGCCATCTGTCTGATGGCAGGTTTTTTTGTTTTTGCGGCGCCCGCTATTGCCTGCGCCGCAGACAATACGCGGGCGGGCGCGGCTATCTGCTCGCAGATACGCCGCGCCATTTATTTTTTACGTGGGGGAGCTGGCTCCCCCACAAAAAATAAAAAACGCTTTAGCCCTCGTAGCCGTCTATTGCAAAGTCGATCCATGCGCACGAGCCCCCGCCTTCGTGAGTGCCTACGACGCTCCACGTAAACTCGCCCGGTGTCCCCTTGCAGGCGGTTTTGACAGAGATCTCGCCCTCACCGCCATTGTCGAGCTGTTTGGTCTGGTTTGCCACGCAGCCCGGCCCCTGAAGAGAAAGTGTGAGTTTGCAGATGGCGCCCGGAGTGGAGGTGATGGTGCCTTTGGCATCAAGATAGGCGCGTGCACCAGAAAAGGCCTTGGTGAAAGTTCCCTGGGCAAGGGGTTGAGCGGAAGCTGCGTTGCTGCGCTCGTAGAGCTTTCGGCGGGCAAATCGGATTTTGTTTTCTGGGCGTGAGACATCGACAGTTCGCGTGGCCTGGGCACGCCTGCCAGCTTCGTCGGTGACAGTCAGGGTTGCCGTATAGAGGCCGGGCTGCTTGTAAGCGTGTTTGACATCGCGGCCTTTGGCCGTATTGCCGTCGCCGAAGTCCCACTCGTAGGTTGCGATGGGTTTTCCGTTGGCATTCGGTTTGGAGGCGCGCGCAGTGAAAGTCACATTTTCCTTAACCTTGATCTCTTCGGCAGGACGCCCGGCATCGGCAACAGGGGCAAGGGGGTCGTCGCTGGCAATGGGCTGCTGCCGGGGAGGAGCGTCGAGGGCAGGCGCCTGGGGGATATCATTGGCGAGAGGAGCCGGCGCAGGTTCGTCCGCGTTCTGGGCTGCGTCGGCGAGTTTCGTTTCGTCGGCCTGAGCATCCGCTTGTGCGATTGGCGGGTTGTCGTCAGGTGCAGGATCTGCATGCGCCATAAGCGGTTCATCCCCATTGGCGGGCGTGGCTGCAGGAGCGGGGATGCCGGCCTGGAGGTTACCGGCATCCGGGACATTGTGCTTGGCAGAAAAGTCCGTCAGG
>WQTY01000036.1 GCA_009786045.1 Pseudomonadota bacterium
CACGACGAGTCGTTCATCGCCTGTCGTAAGAATCTCCAGCCCCGAAAAGACAGTTTTGTTTTTGTGGGGGAGCATTGCTCCCCCACACCCCCGATACTGCGTATCGCTTGTGGGTAGAGGGCGAGAATGATTCGTTTTTGGCTGAGAGTCTTGTTTTTCGGAACAATTTTTCGTTTGTGAGGATGGCTGAATGACAGCATTCAAGGGCTCTGGATGAAGAAACACTGTATCGTAAACTCTTGGCGGTAACCCTCTGAGACGTTCAGCGATGGCGGCGATGTGCTGAGGTGTCGTCCCGCAGCAGCCGCCGGCCATGTTCAGCCACCCCTGCCCGGCATACTCTGCCAGTTTGTTGGCCATCAAACGTGCGTCGTCGTTATAGCTGCCATCGGCATTGGGCAGGCCCGCATTCGGGTAGCAGCTTGTCGCACACCGTGCATGATTCGACAAACGCGGCAGGAACTTCTCCATTGTGGCAACGCCAAAGCCGCAATTTAATCCGAGGGAGAGCGGTTCGAGGCTTTGGACACTGGCCAGAAATGCTTCGAGGGTCTGACCGCTCAGAAGCCGGCCCTGGACATCGGCCAGCGTGGCCGAAAACATGATGGGCACCGAGCGGCCGGTTTGTCTGCGCGCCTCAATGAGGGCAAGATTTGCCGCCTTGGCATTGAGTGCGTCAAAGATGGTTTCGACCAAAACCACGTCGACACCGGCCGACAAAAGCGCCACCATCTGCGTGCGGTAAGCCTGAAACATCGCCTCGAAGTCGACGGTACGTTTGGAAGGATCGTCCACATCGGCCGCCATCGAAAGGCTCACGTTGGTGGGGCCCACCGAGCCCGCCACCCAACACAAACGCCCCTGGCGGCTGCCAACATCATTCGCCGCCTCGCGTGCAATGCGCACCGCCGCCACATTCATCGCTTCGACCGCATCCGCCAGTCCATACTCGGCCTGAGAAATTGCATTCGCACCAAATGTACATGTCGAAACGATGTCCGCACCCGCCTCAAAATACTCTCGCTGAATCGCCGAAATCACATCCGGCCGCGTCAGCACCAGCACATCATTGTTGCCCACCAGCGCTCGCCCGTGCCCCTCAAACCGCTCTCCACGATAATCCGCCTCGATCAGCCCGTACCGCTGAATCATCGTTCCCATGCCGCCATCCAATATGAGGATGCGCTCGCCCAGGGCATTCTTAAGTGTTTCCATGCTGCCGCCTACCGTTGACACGTTGAGTTCTTTTTTGTGGGGGAGCATTGCTCCCCCACACCCCCTGCGATACTTCGTATCGCTTGTGGGTAGAGGACGAGAAGCTCTGTTTTGGGCCAAAAATTGTCGTTTTTGTGACGGTTTTTACCTGCGAAGGCAGGCACAAAACTGTGAACGCTGTGCGGTTTATATGCCGCAGGATGTTTTAGCAAGGGGCGACACGCAGGTCTGTTTCTACCCCCGGACTCCCTGCCCTCGGTTGCCTGTCGCAAATCCATTGCCTTTGCTGGAATTAGATTATACGAGTGCCAGCCGGTTCGATTGTCGGCATTAAAAGCGCGACAGTTATTCAATCAATATCTACAAAGGAACACGATGCGTTCGTTCAGAAATTATGCCGTTATTTTAAGTGCTTGTGCCCTCTTGGCTGCGTGCTCGGAAGAGGACAAAAAGGTTGGTGTCTCCGTGTGCGGCAATGGCATTGTTGAAGAAGGCGAGCAGTGCGATGATGGCAACACGGCCGATGGCGATGGATGTTCGTCGACTTGCCAAAATGAAGAAGGTCCTGCTGCGCCAGTATGCGGCAATGGCATCGTCGAGGACGGCGAGGAGTGTGACGACGGCAATACGGAAGACGGAGACGGGTGTTCGTCGGCTTGCCAAAACGAAGAAGGTCCTGCTGCGCCAGTGTGTGGCAATGGCATCGTCGAGGACGGCGAGGAATGTGACGACGGCAATACAGAAAACGGAGACGGGTGTTCGTCGACTTGCCAGAACGAAGAAGGTCCTGCTGCGCCAGTGTGCGGCAATGGCATCGTCGAAGAAGGCGAGGAGTGCGATGATGGCAATACAGAAGATGGCGATGGGTGCTCATCGACTTGCCAGAACGAAGAAGGCCCTGCTGCGCCAGTGTGCGGCAATGGCATCGTCGAAGAAGGCGAGGAGTGCGATGATGGCAACACGGCCGATGGCGATGGATGTTCGTCGACTTGCCAAAATGAAGCCCCTGTCGAAACTTGCGGCAATGGCATCATTGATGAGCATGAAACATGCGATGATGGCAACACAGAAGACGGGGACGGCTGTTCCTCGGAATGCCTCAAAGAAGGGCCTGTCTTCTTTATGCCCAACCCAGGGCCCGAGACAAAATGCAATGACGGCAAACACGAGGCTGGCGAAGTCTGCGATCCTGCTTTCAGTTACATACTTAACTTTGACGGCATAACCCGTTCTTGCCTTGTCCAGGACGGTCAATGTGTCATCGCAACCGTTCCCACGGGTTCCAACTGTGGTACAGGAACGCTCGAACCCGGCGAAGAGTGCGACGATGGCAACACCGTAAACGGCGACGGCTGCGATTCTCGCTGTAGAATCGAACCTGACACGCGATGTTTTCTAAGAAACGGATCCTGGGCACGCGTCATACTTGTTACCGATGGTGATAGCTTTAGAATTGATCTCATGAATGACGGCAACTGCACAGTGACACAGCAGTTAAGTATAAGATTGCATGGGATTGACTCCCCCGAATGCCTCAAAAAAAGCACCCCTTCTCCCATTCGTCCTGGTTATAGCGCCAATGCCTGTGACCCTGATCAGGCAGAAAATTTTTCTGATCTTACACGAAACGAAAGAGGTGGTTATGCTGCAGCTCAGGTTGCCTCTGCCATCATTTATTCGGAAGAAAACAATGGCTACATCCACGTCGAATGTGAGACGCGCGGTCCCGCCGATGACAGATGCCTCACCGATGCCACGAATAACCGTTACCTCATATATGCAAAGCTCAAAAAGGACGGGCAATACATTGACCTCGGCGCTGAGCTCGTTCGTCAGGGATACGCTTTTGCCTACACCGATTTTACTTCGCAGCACATTGCAAGATATTGCGCTGCCGAACATGCCGCACGCAATGCCAAAGTCGGCGTTTGGAGCTATGCCGACACATTTGAGGATGTCGTGATGCAATATTTCAGCGGCTACAAGCAGGGCTGGCTTCTTTTAGATGGCAAGCACGCGGAGATTTGCGGCGAGTAAGAGGGATGTGTTGCTTACTGGGAGTGCGGGCATCCTGCCCGCTTCGAGGGAGAAGACGCCACAGGGAGTGCAGGTATTTCGCCTGTCCAAGCACCCACGAGAGCGCAGAGGGTTCAGGAGTGCGCGAAACAACTAAGCATAATTCACAATTGCATCTGTAGTAACCCTGTGGAAAAGGACTGGTAAAAACGTTGCTGAAGTGGTTTGGCAGGGAGCACAGACAGCGGGTCGAACACGGCAGCGGGCAGGATGCCCGCACTCCCAGTAAATATCATCTTCTGATGGATTTGAGCAGTTGTAGAGAATGTCCCACTCTCAGTCCTTTTTGAGGGTGGGACATTTTTCACATGGGTATGGGGGGCCGAAGGGCGGGTAGTTTAGCGAGCGTCAATGTTTGATTTAAAAGTGATATTGTCGACGGAAAAAATGTGTTATTTACTCTCTTTTGATTGTCATTGCTTGCAGGTAAAGTTTTGCCTATTTTCGGTGTATTGATGGTCGCTGCTATTTGCATCGGCCAAGTCATATGCTCTGACAATTGTATGGGAAATGCTTTATGAAGAAATCTGCGAAAGTGTTCTTTGTACCCCTGTTTGCTTGCGCGCTTCTTGCTGGTTATGGGTGTACTGATTCTGATGCTAAGTGTGAATCGCTGGACACAAGGTGTCACAAAGATGTCTTGCAGGTGTGTCTGAGCGGTGCCTGGGAGGATGCCGGATGTCCTGAAGCCAAACCCATTTGTCATGCTGGCGAGTGTTTTACCGCGCAGTGCTCGGAGACAGATGCGCCGCGGTGCCAGGACGCGCAAACGCGGCAGGTGTGTCAGAATGGTGTCTGGATAAATGGCACATGCTCTGGCACGACACCTATTTGCCAAGATGGCAGCTGCATTGGGGGGCAAGGTCAGGCATGTGCGGCCGCCGATGCGCCGCGGTGTCAAAACGCACAAACGCGGCAGGTGTGTCAGGACGGCATCTGGGTAAATACCGCCTGTTCTGGCGCCACGCCTGTTTGCGACAAAGGCAACTGTGTGAGTGGGCAAACAGGGGCATGCACAGATGGGCAGACAAGATGTGGCGACGACAAATCGGTGCAGATGTGCCTGGATGGTGGTTGGGCCACATTTTCTTGCACAAAAGATAAGCCAATTTGCGACAATGGCGTGTGTCTGGCTGGAAAGCAGGGCGGATCGTGTACAGATACGACGGATCGTTGCAAAGATACCACGACGAAGCTGTCGTGTATGGATGGCCGCTGGGTCGAAACCAACTGCCCCAGCGAAATCCCCGTTTGCCTGGCAACTGGAATTTGTAGTGCTGCATTGCCAGATGGCGTGTGCGTAACACCGGGCGAAGTACAGTGTACAAATCACAATACCTATAGAGAATGTAGGGGTACGACTTGGACATCGGCACCCTGTCCAGAAGCAAGGCCATTTTGTGTTAGCGACAGGTGTATGGGAAGCCCATGGTGTACAACAGGTGATAAAAGATGCAAAGATGATGGTACATCTCAAGTTTGTGTGAACGATTCTTGGGTAGATGAACCATGCGGGCTAGACTATACTTGCACTCGTGACATGTGTGTTTGTAATGATGACGCTACACGGTGCTTGGGGGAAATGGTACAGCTATGCGTTGACGGGATGTGGGTAGATCAGCATCTGTGTACGGGATGGAATGTATGTCAAATTGCCACTCGCTCTGGTCTTGTCGGCTACTCGAGTATGGGAACTGGCTGTGATCATCCGTGTACGCCAGCGGCTCGCCATTGTGGCATTCGGAATGGCAGAATGCCAGAGTATACATTATACTGTAACCAGCATCAGCGATGGGAAATAGAAGAAATTTGCCCCACCGGGTGCTTTAGCGGTGGCGGTTGCCGAGACTAACCCCAGGGCTCCCGCAAAGTCCGTTTTCTCCTCGTCAGAGTAGTTATGTGAAGTTGGTGAGGGAAATGATCCAGGCAAAAACACCGTCTCTTCATGATGAAAAAACCGTCACAAACAATTTTTTTAAGCTGAAGCATGTCGTTCTGACTCTGCAAAACCTCTTTCATTTGAGCAAGATGGAGGCACTTCTGACTTTGCGGGAGCCCTGAGACTACCCCCCCTAAATTCACTTGCCCACATCCCTCTCCCCCCAAAAATATGCGCAGGCGTATTTGGCTGACGGCCAAATAGCCTGCGCCGCGCTCGTATTCGCCTTTAGGCGAATAGAGCGCGATACAAAGCTGTGTCCTTCACCCACAAGCGATACGCAGTATCGCAGGGGAGGTGGGGGAACCCGTTCCCCCGCATAAAAAACAAAGAATGACCTAAAAATCGGATTGTGCCATGAGGTTGGCGATGACGTCGGGGATTTGTTCGGGGACGTAGCGCACGAGGTCGAGGAAGTCGGTGAGGAACTTCATGGTTTGGCGAGGGGTGGCGAGTTGTCCTTGTTGGGAGAGGGCGTCAACGATGTTTGCCAGGGGGTGTGCGATGCCGTCGGGGAGTGGGCATTGGGGGTAGGCTTTGGCGTAGAGTTCGACGATATTCTGGGTCATTTTGAGGTAGTCGACGGCGGTGAGCGGATTGAGGTAGCAGATGAACTGGGGGGCGATGGCTTCCTGCAGGACGCGGATGCCTTCGGAGTTGGGGGTCATGGCGAAGACGAGGTAGAGGCCGGGGTTGTCGGTATAGCGCGTGGGGAGTTCGCGCTGGATGCCGTAGCCGCCGGTGAGCAGGTTGTCCTGGGAGAATGGCAGTGAACCGTCGTCGCTGCCGCCAACGGCGTGCGACCAGGCCTGGAAGAGCGATCTGGCGTAGGTTCGGTTTTGGGGAGAGAGCAGGGTATAGAATTCTGCCTCGTCGATGACGATGACGAGGCCGGCGTAGCCGACGTCGCGGGCAAGCTGGGCGATGCCGTTGAGGATGTAGCCGTAGATTTTGGCCCAGGGTCTGTAGTCGAGGAGGGAGTAGATTTTGGGGAACTTTCCGCGGATGAGGTTGAGTTCGTCGTTGATGTCCTGATTGGAGCGCGTGGGGTGACCTTCGATCCAGTCGATCAGGATGTGCCTGGCGTTGGCGGCCCAGGAAATCGGATCGCCCAGGTGAGAGGGCAGGATGAGGCGTTTTGGGTTGTTGATGGCGCGCGTGTAGGCAAGGGCGGGGGTGAGGTAGAGGTGCATGCCGGCTGCGAGTTGTTCTCGGATCGTCGTGGGGTGCTTGCCTTTGGTTGTTTTGACGAGGTATTTTTCGAGGATGGTCTCGTCGTTGGCTGCGCGATCGAGGATAGGGGCGAGCCCTTCGAGCTGCTGGGGGTTGTCGGGGTAGAGGAGGTTGCGCATGACTGCATGGTAGATGCGCTTTGGCTGGGAGGGAGAGAACTCGGTGTGATCGAGGACGACCTTGGAGACGACGAAATTTTGCCTGAGGGCGATTTGCTGGATGAGTTCGAGCAGGTGTGTCTTGCCCAGGCCGTATTCGCCCAGAAAAGCGCGTCTGGCGCCGCCCAGGCGCGTGTGACTCAGATCCTGCTGGATGATGTCGATTTCGATGTCGCGCCCCACCGTCGAGTGTGCAAGGTCGGTGGCAGGCACGACGCCCAGCCGCATGGCTTCGAGCGTAAGAAGGGCGTGCATGGCCTGCGGCGATGGGGGCTTATGTGGTGTGACGTCGGACATCGCATCCCCTGTTGGGTCGTGGTCATAGAAAAGAGAGCTGGTCGCGTGGGGTGGGGTTAGAAGTCGTCGAAAGCATCTTCCGCATCCATGTGTTGGGTGAGGCTTTGCTGTTCAGACCAGATCAGGGCATTGACGTCTTCGGGTGTCAGGCGTGATTCCCCGTCGGCGAGCTGCGTGTAGAGGAAACTTACCCAGGTTTTGACGAAGAGGCGCCTGTGATTGACCTCGAAGTAGGCGTCGGTGCAGGCCTTGGCCAGAGCGTAGGCGTTTTCGGCCTGAAGTTTGTGATTGAGTGCGATGTCTCGCGCATCTTCGAAGACGGAGACGAGTTTTTGGCCGAGCTGCGTGAGGAGTTCGGTGGGCGCGAGGTCGAGTTTTTCGAGATCGATGAGGACGGCCTGGGGGCTTCTGGCGCTGAGGGATACGGGCGATTTGAGGCGCTGATAGAGGGCGGGATAATCGGGCACGACGGTGCGCATGAATTCGGGCGGCACGGCATACATGAAGAGTGTATGGGGCAGCTGGTGGCGTCCGCACAGGTCGACGACCTGACGCAGGTTGTCGCCGATGATGTGGGATCGTTTTGCCGAGACGGAGAGGTTTCGATCCACTTCGTCAAAGAGCAGTGCCGTGCCGTTGAGGCCCATGGCCACGACCATTTGCAGGAGGCTTCGCAGCATCGTAAATCCGTTTGACCTGGCCAGCTGGTCATAGATGCCGTCGTCCTTGAGTTCGCTATTTTGGATGCTTTCGCCCAACAGCCAGGCTTCGATCCGCTGTTCTCTGCGGAAATCTGCCATCAGATACGCGTTTGCCAGTCCTGCAATGGCCTGACGGTAGGAGTGGCTCTCGCACCAGGCCCGGGCGAGGGTGTGGTTGATCCAATGAAGCACCTCCGCCCGGGCTTGCTCGGGCGAGCCCTGGGAGGGTTTAAGCCTTTCGTCGACAACTTTGCGGACGAGGTTGCCGATGCCGTAGGCAGGTGGCGTCATGATGGTTTCGGGCGCGGTCGTAATGCGACTGGCGACATTTTGATACACCTTGAGCGCATCGTCGTATGGGCACTCTGTGGGTGAGAGTTCGACGAGGGCCGTGACAAAGCCATAGCGCCAGGCTATCTCGCGTACGCAGTGGAGGAAGTGTGTCTTTCCTCCGCCGAAATATCCCTGAACGAGTTTGAAGCTGGAGCCCTGCCTGAGCAGGGCATTGAAATATTCATGTTCGAGGACATTGAGGTAGCTTTCGTTGCCGACGTTGATGCGCTGCAGGCCAAACTCGGGGGGCTGGCCGCCTTCGCCCAGGCGTTGGATGATGTGTGCGGCGACAAGTTTGTTTTCTTCGTAGGATGACATGGCATCAACCCCCAGGCTCGTGAATACGGGAAAAGAGACGGCCTCAGAGAGGACGCCGGAGCGGGTGCAGCAGTCTACACCTTCAGGCGGTAAATTGACAAGAGGCTGCCTTGCCTGGGTGGTAGTTTATACCTGACGGAAGCAAATTGACAAATAGTACTGTCCCTCGCTGGGGCCTTGTGGGATGTAGAGCACATTGGCTTTATTTCGAGTGGTTCCGCCCGTTGCGGAGCCCAAATCCATGCGCCATCCCTGATGCTGCAGCATTTTGTCGGCGCGAAGCTTTTGGAGCTGATAGGCCAGGATATGGCGAGGCAGGGCAGCGAAACTTTTTTTGGCGCGTTTGTCTAAAGGCCACAGCCAGGCCAGGGGGGCCATGAGTTCGATGAGATCGACGCGCGAACCCATGGCAAGGCCATCCTTGATGAGTGCCATGTCGTAGGCTTTCCGGCAGCATGAAAAAAACTGCCCCGAATCAATGCGCATGGCCCGGATGGCATCGAGAATCTGTTCATACGTGCCCATGATCTCTTCTGGATCGAGCGACGTCGTTTGCAGTGGTTCATGGGCATACATCCACTGTGCCCGCGATTGCTCGAATTGAACCTCAAGTGTGAGCGGATGAATAAAGAGCACGAGGGGGTTGTCAGAAATGATCCGCATGTGGGCAGGGTTTTCGAGACAGGCTTCAATACCCGAGAGCAGGGCATGATGCGCCGTTAAACGCAAAGCGCGAAGCTTATGGTCGAGCGCCCCGGCAATGGCGTTTTTCTGTTCACCACAACCCAGGAGGCCAAGATCAGCCGACTGAAGAGCAGCATAGGCCTCGGCCAGGTAGTCCTGACGGGACAACGCCGAGGCCTTATCCAGGCGTTCCAGTGCTTTGACCAAAGGTTTATAGCTTGACAGAATTTGCTGAAGCGTCTTCGTCGTGGCTCGAATCGTGGCCAGGAGCGCGTGGTCAGAATCAATGGCGGTCATGGGCTGCTCTTTGGGAAGGGGCATGGGAATCAGGCTTCGTCGTCTTCCTTATCGTTGCCAATGGGGGCTTCGAGCCTGGGGGAGTGGCTGCGCAAAACTTCGTAGGCAACCCTGTTGCCGTACTGTGCGTTTCGCGAAAGTGAGGAATAGGTCAAAAACTCTATGCCCTGTTTGTGCTTGAGACTGTCAGGGACAGACTCTGCATGGTAACGGGTCGCCGCCACATCATGCAAAAATGCAGCCAGGGCAGCATCTCCCGCACCGCTGGTGTTGCAAAGCGTCTGAGGGCCCCCCAGGTAGGGATGGATGTGTGAGAAAACACGAATGGGATTGGGACAGTTTTTGTGCAGTGCCAAACGGCTGTACTCGTATTGATTGTAATTCTCAATGGCAGATTTGCTGCGCACGCCATCGCGCGTTGCCCGCTTGACAGATTCGTCGGTGTATCCGCACAGCGTCAGTCCCCGTGCCCCCTCGGTAATGAGCGCAGCATCGGCGATCTCAAGCAGCGCATTGCCCGCCATGAGCGGATCGGCATAACCCGTCAGCGCCTCAGCCTCGCGCGCATTCATCGCTGCGATATTGACATACCGGCGCACGATATCAATAAGCTCATGGCGCATGCGCTTGACAATGGCGCTCGTCCCCATTCCAAAGGCTACCGGCACATTGGCCTCATGCGCCATTTCCATAAGGCGAATCGCTGCCTTGGCAATAGGCCGGTTCGCATTCGCAAGGCAGTATAAACTCGTGACCACCACGCTCGCCTGGCGAACAAGCGCCTCGGAAATATCCTCTGCGCGATAGTCGCCGCTGATGCCGGGCGCCACCGCAAACGAACGTTCCGAATCCGGCGTGAAACACGTCACCGCAATGCCAACCTCGCCTGCAATCGGCACCAACCTGTCGAGATTGACCGCCTTCGGCGTCTGAGCCACATACGCAAACGCAGGCGTACCAGGCTGGATAACGGCAGGAATCGCACCCAGCAAAATCGCAGGTTCACCCGACAGGTGCGTATAATTACACAGCGTATTGGCAACCGTTCCACCCGCTGCATACTGTACATGCAGCCCCTCCGCATGCACTCGCTCCAAAAGCCGCGCAATTTCCTGCGGCGAAAACTGCACGCTCTCGCCTGACACCAAACCGAGCTCGCTCAGCAGTGCCTGCGGGCAGTCGCGAATCTCCAAATCCACAATTACCTCGTCAAGACCAACCACATACCACGGCTTCGCCGCCGTCCCCGCCACAACACTCGATCTCTTCTCCGTGACAGGAAAATAGTACTTCGCCTTCCGAATACCAGGAAATCGCATAGAGCTTCCTTCATGTTGCGCAACCCGAACGAATCGCCCCAACACGGGACAATCCCAGCAACACAAGAATCTAAACCACTTTGAACGGCGGTGGCAAGTTTTTAAAGGTGGTTGTAAGTGGACAAAAGGCCTACATAAAGACATGGACAGGGCAGACACGCAGGTCTGCCCCTACGGGTTTTGGTGGGGGCCACGCCCCCTACGCCGCTATCGCACTCGCCTTATCATTGAGGCAGGGTCGCGGCGTCGAAATGGTGCAGATTCCAGGAAGCAAGGAGGCG
>WQTY01000037.1 GCA_009786045.1 Pseudomonadota bacterium
CATGCGGCAACCGCATGCCGAAAGCGGCGCAGGGGGCTTGCCCCCTACACACCTGTAGGGGCGACCGTCCTCGGTCGCCCGATCGCATCAGAAAAAATATCGCTAACCAAGCGAAACACGCGCTTTTTGCAGCTTTTCAAGTTCGGCCATGTGGCGTTCGAGGCGCTCGCGCTCCGTTTCGACGACTTCGGGTTTGGCGCGTTCGACAAAGCTCGGGTTGTCGAGCTTTTTGCGGCTTGCCTCAACGTCTTTTGTCAGTTTGGCAATGTTTTTGTCGAGCCGTCCGCGTTCTTCCTCCATGTCGATGAGCCCCGCAAACGGAATGACAATCTCGACGCCATCGGCAACGCCAACGGCACATGGCGCGGGCTTGGCGGTTTCAGTGCCCAGAACCTCGATCATCTCGACGCGCCCCAGCTGACGGATGGCATCCTGCATGGTTTCGATGAGGGTTTGGCGAGCGGGGTCGTCGGTCAAAACCAAAAGCCGGGGAATGAGCTTGCCGGGGGGGATGTTGGCCTCACCGCGGATGTTGCGAACCGCAGAGACGACCGCAATGAGGCCGCGTGTCAGGGCAGCGCGCGGTACATCGCAGAACTTCGGATTAACCTTCGGCCAGGGCGCGATCATGATCGAATCGGGCGCGCCTTCGCCTTTGGGCAGCGCCTGCCAGATCTCCTCGGTCATAAACGGCGCAAAGGGATGCAGCAATCGCAGGATCGTCTCCAGCACATGCACGAGCACCCAGCGAGTGCATGCCTGATTGGCGGCCTGCGCTTCGTCTTTTGCGTAAAGCACCGATTTCGACAATTCGATGTACCAGTCACAGAACGCATTCCACAAAAACTCGTAAACGCTCTGTGCTGCCTCGTTGAAATTGAACTTGTCGATGGCCTGCGTGACTTCCTCAATGCAGCGGTTAAGGCCGTCGAGAATCCAGGCATCTGCCAGCGACAGGTTTTCCGGCTCAAACGGCTCAATGCAGCCGTCTTTGGTAATCGTCGACTGGGTCGTTGTCCCCTCCAGGTTCATCAGCACAAACCGCGAAGCCTGCCAGACCTTATTGAGGAACGCGCGATAGCCCTCAATGCGCCTGATATCGAGGCGGACATCGCGGCCCTGAGCCGCCAGCATCGTCAGCGAAAACCGAAGCGCATCCGCCCCCTGGGGGTCGATTCCGTCGGGGTAGTCGTCAAACAGCTGCCGGGAGGCTTTGCGCTCCTCATCGGGGATGTTCTCTGGCTTACAGCCAAAAACAAGCAGCAGGGGGTCAATGACATTGCCCTTGGTTTTGGACATCTTCTGCCCAACCTTATCGCGGACAAGCGCATGGAAATAGATATCCCGAAAAGGCGTCTCACCCATAAAATGGCTGCCAAACATCATCATTCGCGCCACCCAGAAGAAAATGATATCCGCTGCCGTCTCCATGACACTCGTCGGGTAGAACTTCTTCAGGGTATCGGTCTCCTCTGGCCAGCCCATCGTCGAAAACGGCCACAAGCCAGAGCTGAACCACGTATCCAGAACATCGGGTTCCTGCACGAGATGCACTCCCCCGCACACTGGGCAGGTTTCGGGGCATGTTCGCGACACAATGGGGCGTGCCTGCGAATCAATGCGAAGCTCAGCGTCCCTGTGGCCCGGCTGCTCAATGCGGTGAATGTGCCCGCGGCTGCAGTCCTCACAATACCAGGCAGGAATCTGATGCCCCCACCAGAGTTGCCGCGAAATGCACCAGTCGCGAATATTGTGCATCCAGTTAAAAAACGTTTTCTCCCAAAGCACCGGCGTCATGCGCGTTTTGCCCGTTTCGACAGCCTTGATTGCAGGTTCGGCCAAAACCCTGGCATTCACCCACCACTGCGGCAGCAAAAGCGGCTCGACCAGCGCCCCAGAACGCTGACTGCGAGACGGCATATAGGTATGGCCCTCAATCTTGACGAGATGTCCGCTTGTCTGCAAATCGCCGACCGCCGCCTCCCGGCAGGCCTCCCGCGTCATGCCGCGATACCTGGCGGGCACATCCGATGTCGTCAGCATCCTGGCATCCATGCCGATGACCTGAATGCGCGGCAAATGGTGGCGCTGCCCGCAGGCAAAATCATTGAAATCATGCGCAGGCGTGATCTTAACCGCGCCCGATCCAAATGCCGGATCGGCCGTCTCCGCATCCGCAATCACCGGAATCGTCCGATCTGTCAGCGGAAGTCGAAGCATCTTCCCAATCATCGCCTGATAGCGCTCGTCCCCGGGGTGCACGCATACCGCCACATCGCCAAACATCGTCTCCGGGCGCGTCGTGGCAATGACGACAGACCCCGTCCCATCCTCAAGATCATAACGGATATGCCACAAATGCCCCGATTCCGGCTCCTGATCAATTTCGAGGTCGCTCAGCACCGTCTTGGCCACCGGATCCCAGTTTACCAGGCGCTCGTCGCGATAAATCAGCCCTTCTTCATACAGCCTGACAAAAGCCTCGACCACCGCATGGCATAGCCCCTCATCCAGCGTAAAACGCTCACGCGCCCAATCGCACGACGCCCCCAAAAGCTTAAGCTGCTCCGTAATATTCGACCCCTTCTCGCGCTTCCACGCCCAGACGCGCTCCAAGAACGCCTCTCGCCCGAGCTCAAGCCGCGTCTTCCCCTCCGCCGCCAGCTGCCGCTCGACCATCACCTGCGTCGCAATCCCCGCATGATCCGTCCCCGGCAGCCAAAGCGCCTCAAACCCCTGCATCCGCTTATAACGCGTCAACAAATCCTGAATCGTCACAAAAAGCGCATGCCCCATGTGCAGCTTCCCGGTCACGTTGGGCGGCGGAATCACAATGCAGAATGGCGGCTTCTCCGAATGCTCATCCGCATGAAAATACCCCTTCTCCATCCAATAGGCATACCAACGAGACTCCACCTGGGTTGGACTATAACTCTTGTCGATCATCAACGTCTTGCTCCCCTGCACTCGCAACCACAAAACACACCGCCACCTGGCGCTATTCCGTCGCGGTCACTAGCACAATTCGGTGCCCCCCTGCAATGTTGTCAGCCATATAACAGCGGGCGAACACACAGTTCGCCCCTACAGGTTTGTGTGGGGGCCGTCGCCCCCTGCGCCGCTATCGGCCTGGGCGACTACGTCGCACGGGCGACCGGGACGGTCGCCCCTACAGGCCGATACGCGGCTACCCCCACTGCGGGGCCTCAATCGCCGGCCCCGCAACGCCCCGCTTTGGCAGGGGCGAATAATTATTCGCCCCTACATCCCCAAACCCAGCAGGCCGGGCGAACACAGTTCGCCCCTGCACACCCTTTAATTTCGCGGTTCCGATTCAACAACGTGGGCGACCGCAAAATGGCCCGGACGCGCCATGCGCGCCCCTACATGTCGGTACGCGGTTATCCCCGTAGGGGCGAATAATTATTCGCCCCTACATCCCCACAAAAAATAAAAGGCGCGGCGTATCTGCCCAGCAGATAGCCGCGCCCGCCCGCGTATTGCCCGATCCGGGCAATAGCGGGCGAACACAGTTCGCCTCTACAGGCAATTCATGGCGAAAACCGTAGGGGCAGAACATCTTCTGCCCCTACAGGCACTACAGAGGCTGGTCTTCGAGAATCCTTGCCACAAGGACATCCATGGCCAAATCGTCGTTTGGCCAGCGTATTCCGCGATAGGCATCGCGTTTGGATTTTGATTTTTTGGCAGACAACACGGCTTTTGAGCGTTCGAGCGG
The DNA here is from genome assembly GCA_009786045.1 of Pseudomonadota bacterium. Classification (GTDB taxonomy): domain Bacteria; phylum Myxococcota_A; class Bradymonadia; order UBA4248; family UBA4248; genus WQTY01. The sequence goes on from WQTY01000037.1 coordinate 3,740, forward strand.
CTGCGAAAGGTGTGCAAGGCGCACGCCGGATGTGGCCACCTGGGGCACGGAGAGCGGAACCATAGCGGGAGGCGCCGTGATCAGGCCTTTTGAGCCATTGGATGGTGACACAGGGGTAAGTTTCGCACTTGTCCCTGTCAGCGATTTTAGCCCAAGTCCCTTTGAGGCGCTGGGGAACTGCTGCGAAGCCCGCAGAATATCGGGTTTGTTGATTTTGCTGTTTCCAAGGTGCGAAGCTTCGCCATTTCCAACCTCTGTTGAACGCCCGCCCACGACAGGAATGCCTGCCTGACTTGAGCGAACCGAGCTGCCCAGCGAAGAGTTGCCGGAGGTACGCTGCGCGACGTTTGCCACGATCGACTCATAGCGACCATCATAGAGCTTCGCATAGAACTCCTGATGCTGCTTGACCATCAGTTCTTTAATGACGCGGTTCTGTGCCTCCTGATCCTCAAGCTCTGAAACCGCCTCCCGATAAGAGATGCTTTTGGAGTCGAGAATCTGACCCGAATAAAACACCGTCGTCGTGATATGACCATCCTTAATGCCGTTATCCTCTGTCTGGATGTGATACCACCGCGAGCGAAATTCTATATCGTTGTTATAGGCAATTAACATGTCATATTCCTGATTCCTGGCAGGGGATACGCAGACACAAGCACCCGGAAATGATCATCTTTTTTTCAAAAGACGTCAAGCATTTGTGGACTTCCTGAGGAGAGTAAAGCTTAATCGCGGATTATGGCGCTGCTCCCTGCATCGGGCACGTTTCAGACACATCAGACCGGGAGATATCGCTGCACTATGAAAAATAAACGCCTTCGAAACTACCTCATGACAGAATTCGACCTGCGCATAGATGGGCTGTCTTTGCGTGGGTGGGGCCGGGGCACGCATGTATTCGACGGCATACCGGGCGAAGTTGAGGTAAGAGATGCCCTGCCCGGCGATTTTGCCCGTGTCCGGGTAAGGCGCCTTGGCAGCGAGGCTCTCGAAGCAGAGGTGGTCGAATACCATGCCTTCGGCTATCCCCGCATTCCAAGACGCTGTCCGCATGCCGGCTGCCGGCACGACAAGGACACCGGCTGCGGTGGCTGCACGCTTCAGCAGATTCACTACGAAACTCAGGTCAGGCTCAAACAGGATCTCCTCTCGCGCCTTCTGAAAACCAAAGACATCCCATGCGCTCCCCTGCCCATGCTCGAATGTTGTACGCACTGGCAATATCGAAATAAGATGGAGCTGTCCTTTGGCCCCGATGGTGCCGATGCACTGGGCGTGGGTTTACACCCCGCCGGCTACAAACACGAAGTCATCACACTCAGGCAATGCGACCTGTTCTCGCCCATACTGGCAGAACTCACGCAAAAAACGGTCGCATGGGCGCAGGCTCTGGGGTTGTCCTATTTCGTTTTCAGAAAAAATACCGGCTTCCTGAGACTGCTTACCCTTCGTGAAGGCAAGCGCACGGGGAAAACCATGGTCATTCTGACGACGTCTGCACAGGCACATATTGAATCTGGCGACGGACGCACTCGCTCTGCCGGCGAGGTCATCTCGGATTTTGTCCAAAATGTCCTCATGTCGCTGACCATTACCCCGGATACGTTTTACTGGTCGACCATGTCTGCCCAAACTGGCAAACCCACCCGGATCGAGGATCATCTCGTTTTTGGTCCCCCTGTTCTGCATGAACGCATGTACATCCCCGACGAAACGCACGCATTGGATTTCGAGATCCTGCCAAGGGCATTTTTTCAGCCCAACACGCTCCAGGCCGAGCGTCTTTATGCCACCATCTATGCGCTTGCCAGACCTCACATTCAGTCAGAGACCCCTGTACTCGATCTGTATTGCGGCACAGGCACCATCGCCTTGTGCTTTGCACGCTATGGCCATCGTGCCGTGGCCATCGACATCGAAGCCCAGGCTATCGAAAATGCCCGCGCCAATGCTGTCAAAAATGGCCTGGCTTCAGCTGTCGAATTTTTTGCCGGTGATACTGCTGAGATCCTGCGTCAACTCATCGACGAACGGGACAACTTCAGCGACTATCTCCTTATCGTCGATCCGCCCAGGCGCGGTCTGCTCCCGCCTGCCTATCGCCAAATCATGCGCCTCAATCTCAGGACGATCCTCTATGTCTCCTGCAATCCAGAATCCCTGGCCAGTGATCTCGCCAGGTTCTGCGCCGATGGCTACCACATTGAATATCTCCAGCCCGTCGATATGCTGCCTCAGACTGCACACATTGAGACAGTGGCTGTCCTCAGACGCAGGGTCAGTGCATGAAAAGGGCTCCGGCCCTGCGCCGTTTTGCAGGACCATCACACACGAACCATCAATATGGGCACTTGCTTCTCCTCATTGGACAGGTCGGGGGCAGCATGGTACAACGGATCAAAATGCGGTGCACATTTGACCGTTTGAGTGTATGCTGCAACGCCCGTCTGTATTGACGGTGGGCATCGTGTGTTCATTTCAGCTTTCTTCGAGTGATGGAAGTCCATGATGGATAGCAAGTTTATTCCAACTCTTCAGGTCGGCAACGGCTATACATACCTAAAGCTTCGCGGCGTCATGGACGAAGACAATTTTTTGTCCAGTCTCCTGTCGCAGATTCAGGGGCGTCTCCTGCTTGTTGATCTCGCTGAAATCGAACGCATCAATTCCTGCGGCGTTCGAGACTGGGTAAACTGGCTCAATCAGATTCAGGCGCTTGGCCTGCAGGTTATTCTTTTGCGTTGCTCGCCCGCGGTTATCTCCCAGGCAAACATGGTGACAAACTTTGCAGCGGATGCTTTCATCCACAGCTTTTTTTCGCCGTATGTTCACCCGGATACTGGCGATGAGCAGAGCGTTCTCCTTTTTACCGAAGACATTCGTCAGGTGCGCCCCGTCCGTGCACCAAAGATTTTCAGTGAGGGAGGGGAAGAGCTTGAGTTTGATGAATTCGAGGAGTCATATTTTGCCTTTGTCAACGATCCCAGGATTATGGGTTACCAGATTTCAGACGATATCCAGGCTGTGATCCAGTACTTTTTGCCAGAGGCGATTGCCCGTCAGCCGGTGATTTCTGCCAAAGCAAGTGTTTTGCCATCGGCATTACATGCCAGCGCAGCGGGGCCATCAAATTGTGGTGCCAATCTGCTCCATTCGCGCCCATTTGCCGGGCATCCCAATACAGGTGCAGGGATGTCTGCGCCTTCAAATGCAGCCTATGCCTCAAGTACTCAGAACCCCTATGCAAGTGGCACATCGCCATTTTCAGCTCAGCAGCAGGGTTATGGTGCTCCCTCGGCCGCTAAACTTGTGCCTCAGCCCGCCTCGCCGGTGCGCCATGAGCAGCCGCCCATCCCAAGTGCGCAGGGCTATCAGCAGGCAGCGAGAATGCAGGCAGCGCCTCCTGCACCGATGCCATCTGCAGGCTATGCTCAGCCAATGCCTTCTCAGGCTTCGGTTATGCCTCAGCCCGCTCCCCATCAGCCTGTGCCTCAGCGAAACGTTGCGCAGCCGCCCCCTCAGGTTCCACCCCATGCAACCCCTGCGCGGCCGCAGCCACCCCCGCAGCCGCCTGCTCAAGATGTTCAATCTCCGCGCACCGCACCTGCCCCCGCGTCTCTTTCACAGCAGAGCTTCGAACAGCCCAAAAGCGGGCTCCAAAAAAACGAACGCTTCATTATTGCCGTTATCGGAGGTGTTGTCCTCGTCCTTATCATCGTTCTCGTCCTTATTTTGCTTCTCAAGCGCTGAACAGAGAACACGAAGATAAAATACCTAAACGTTGCCGTGCTCTGCCCCGCTTGACTAGGCCTCATCCAGGGCTACGATGCAGCATGCCCCATCGATTTTATAAACGATGACGCATGCATCGACGGGAATCACATCATTGTCGTTTAGCGCGCGGGCAGACCAGTAATCGCCGTTAAGACAAATCTGGCCCCATTTGCCGGGGCGGATCTCCTGGGTTACGGTGGCAATCTTGCCTTCCGAAATGGCCTGAATCTCATCTTTGGCAATCTTCTTTTTCGACGTCTTGATGATACTCTTTCGAACGAGGCCCAGTGTCAATCCCGACACTGTGATGGCCACGAGAACCTGAGCCAGTACCGGCGCACCAAGGAGTGCCAGGATAGCCGCAAAACCTGCCCCAATGACAAACCATATGCTGACCACTGCTACAGTTGCGGCTTCGACAACACCGCAGACCACCGCAAGAACAACCCAAAACACCAACATGGCATTGGCTTCGATCCACTCGAACATTGGAACTCCTCCGTCATCCGTCAATCCGTGTGCATGATAACCCATGTTGCACAAATAATCAAAAGGCCACCGCAGGGTGGCCTGACAGATTACAGAATTTTCTTTGCAGAGGGCGCCAGAGTTTCCTTTAACACTGATGCGATACCCACCAAACCCTGCAAATCGGAAGGGATAATGAGTTTGGTTGCCTGACCCTTGGCGGTTTCTACCAGGGCGTCATACGCTTTGAGGCGGAGCACGGCCTCGCAGGGGGCTTTCTCATTGAGGATCTGGTTGGCCTCGGCACGGGCTTCTTCAAGGAGGCGAATGGCTATCGCCTGACCCTCGGCTTCCTTTACCGCTGCCAGTTTGGCGGCATCAGCACGCAACAACGCAGATTCGCTCTCTGCCTCAGCGCCCTTGATGACGACAATCTTGGCTGCCTCTGCATTGAGCTCGGCAGCTTCCTTGTCTGCCTGGGCTTTCAGAATCGTTGCCTCTTTCTCTGTTTGTGCCTTCAGAAGCTTCGAGGATTTTTCGGCTTCGGCCAAAATGATCGTTTCGCGGCGCTCGCGATCCGCCTTCATCTGGCGATCCATCGCATTCTGAATGTCACGCGGGGGCGTAATATTCTCGATCTCAACGCGTATCACCTTGATGCCCCACTTATTGGTGGCCATGTCCAGCTCCCCCGTAATGCGGCGATTGATCTCATCGCGGCTCGTTAAGCAGCCCTCCAGATCGAGGTTGCCGATGATGTTGCGAAGCGTCGATGTCGCCAGTGTATTCATCGCGCTCTTGGCATTTTCGACACCATATGTAAAGGCTTTGGAGTTGGTGATCGTATAGAAAATGAACGAATCTACAGAGATTGTAACGTTGTCTTTTGTAATGACGGGCTGGGGGGCGACGTCTAAGGTCAGCTCTCTTTTCGAAACTTTTCGAGCCACACGATCCCATGGCATAAGAAAATGTATGCCAGCTTCCCAGGTATCATGGTAGCGGCCCCATCGCTCAACGACATATTCTTCGGCCTGCGAAACCATGTGAACCGTTTTTACGAGAAAAATGATAAACACAATGGCAAGAATGATTCCTAACCACATTAAACCTGTCATAAATAATACTCCAAAATCTGAATCACACGACAGGAGACAGAACGCGCCCAATCGCATCCGTACCTCTCAGCCAATACACGCAATCTTATCCAATAACACAGCATCTTTTCTTCGTGCCAGATAAATTTGTGTGCCCCATGTGTTCCAAAAGCATCGCACCGTGCCAAAAAGCAAAAACCGCCCAAAGAGGCGGTTTGCATGCATCACAGCAGGGAAACGGCTAATCAAGCCCGCCAAAAAATACCGACACACTGGCCTGCCAGAGCACGTTGCTGAACGATTTTTTTGCTTCATCGTAGACATTCGAATAAATGTTGATTTCCGGCATGAACCAAATCCCTTCGGTCAGCCGCAGCGGCAGCCCCACAAAGAGACCCGCATAGAACCCGGAACGCCCCCAGATATCTGCGCGCTCGTCCGTTTTGGCCACATAAACACCCAGCAGCTTCGGGCCAAAGGCCAGCCCCACGTATGGATTAAAGTGATACTCCATCATGATGGGAAGCTGAAAAGCCAGCACGTGCGAGTTGATGGGCTCGTCGCTGCTTGTCCTGACCCACTGATAGCCTGCCTCAAGCCCAATGGCCAGGTCGAAATCTCCCTGCAAAAACTGATATTTGGCACCCACCTGAGCACCCAGCAGGCTGAGCTTCAAACCCACGTCCACGCTGTCCGCCAGACCGTAGCGCACAGAAGCCTCGAAATTGGGAGCCGCCGAACTGGCAACATCCCCACCTGCGCCAGAAACACTCATCGCCCAGCGAACCTCACCCTGAGGCACCACCCCAGGCGTCTGCATCGTGCTGACCGACGCACAAGACATCGACATCAGCGCCACCATCAACGAGAGCAACAAAAATACGGGACAACTTCTCATCGCATTCACACTCTTAAATTTCATATTTTCAATCCCCCGCCCACATTGAAACCCAACAAACTACGAAGCCTAGCACAAATTGTTCATTCGCAAAACAGATTGCGCATACATGTGCAACAGGGACAGACACGCAGGTCTGCCTCTGCGAAAATTGTCGCCTCTTAATGATTTTTTTGTTTGTGGGGGCCGGGCCCCCTGCGCCGCTATCGCCCTCGCCTTATCACTGACGGCAGGGTCGCGGCGTCGAAATGGTGCAGAAGGGAGGCGTGGAAGGGAGCGTACTTCGTACGTGACCGACCACAACGACGCCGCTGACGACGAAGATGCACATTATTACACTAGCCAAGAGCGCAGCGCCCAAATGGCGCAGATTCTAGGAAGCAAGGAGGCGTGGAAGGGAGCGTACTTCGTACGTGACCGACCACAACGACGCCGCTGACGACGACGATGCACCGCCTCGGCGAGCGC
>WQTY01000038.1 GCA_009786045.1 Pseudomonadota bacterium
GGATGGACGACGTTTTTTTTGCGGCTCGGTGCCGGTTTCGGCCGAATGGGATGACGTCTCAATGGGCGTGGTCGTATTGGCGGTTTCGTCGTTTTTCCTGGGCATTGCTTTATCCGTGTATCATCCGAAAAAAGCGCGACATGGAGCCATGCGCGCTTTGGTTTGGTTCCGCCCGGCCAGGTGTCCGGTCCGGGGTCTGGGGGTGGAGCCCCCAGAGAGGGGGTAGCGGCGTATGCGCGCAAGGCCAGGGGCCGAGCACATAGCCGCGTAGGGGGAGGCTTCCCCCACCTGATTTTTTTAGTTTTGAGAACGGTCGGTGATGATGAATTCGACGCGGCGATTCAGGGCACGGGCTTGTTTTGTTTTTGCGGGATCGAGGGGGCGGTCTGGGCCGAACCCTTTGGCGCTTAGCCGGCTTGGGTCAACGCCTTTTTGGATGAGGTAGTCGACGACGGCCTGTGCGCGCTGGAGGCTCAGCGTGACGTTTTTGGCGTGATTGCCCGTGTCGTCGGTGTGTCCTTCGACGGAGAGGTGCCGGATACTGCGCGTGTTTTGGAGCGTGTGTGCCAGGTGATCGAGGAGGGTGTGAGATTGTTTTTTAATCGTGGATTTATTGGTGTCGAAGTAGATCGTGTCTTTGATTTCGAGCTTGTTTTCGAGCACGATGACGAACTGTTGTGCGGTTTCTAATTGTGGATCTTGCGGGCAGCCGTCGTTCTCCCGCGGGCCGGGCTCGTCTGGGCAGAGGTCGATGCCGGTGCAGATGTGTGCGTATTTTTCGGACTGTCCTGTTTCGCTGACCCATGGGTCGCAGAGGCCGTCGCCGTCATTGTCTGGGTCTGGGCAGCCGTCTTCGTCTTCGAAACCGTCGAAATCTTCTGGTTCGTCTGGGCAGAGGTCGATGCCGGAGCAGAAGAAGTGCTCATAAAGTCCCAGTGCATCGACGAATGGGTCGCAGATGCCATCGCCATCGATATCTGGGTCTGGGCAGCCATAGAATTCGTCAAGCCCGGGGAGTTCCGGGCACAGGTCGGTGCGTTTGCAGCCAAAAATCTGGGCCAGTTCATCGCTTTCGACCCATGGATCGCACCATCCGTCGTTGTCGGTGTCTGGATTGGGGCAGCCCTGGAATTCGTCGAGCCCGGGGATATCCGGGCACAGGTCGGTGCGTTTGCAGCCGAGTTTTTCGGCCAGCGCGTCGCTTTCGACCCATGGGTCACACCATCCGTCGCCGTCGGTGTCCGGGTTGGGACAACCGTAGAATTCGGCAAGCCCTGGCGTGGTTGGGCAGGCGTCGTTGCGGTCGTCGATGCCGTCGCCGTCGCTGTCTTTGCTGCGTGGCTGGTAGGAGATGCCAAGGAGGAACCGCGCGAGTGGATTGCGAACGCCATTGCCCAGACCGGCGCCTCCGCCTACGGTGAGGTCGAGGCCGATGGGCGTCATGATGGTGGCGCCGATTAGGAACTCAGCTGACTGGTGGTAGTCTTGTGTGGCTTTTTTGCTCAGGGGTGTTTCGCCGAAAATTTCGCCTTTGACAGCGAGCCATTCTGGGATGGCATGGTAGACAACACCAAAGCCGTAGTTGAACCCGTGCGAGAGGGTGTAGTCGAGGAACTGCGATTTTTTCCGGAAGGTGAAGCCTGCGTTGAGGATCAGCTCGACGGGACCGATTTCGTAGTCGGCGGCGATGTAGGGGCGTCCGGTGAAGCTGCCATCGCCAATGAGGGCGGCTTCTTTTCCGGTGGGAAGTGTCATGAGGACGCCTGCGCCCAGGCCAAAGCCGCTGTAATCTTCGCGCTTGAGGATGGTGGCTTTGGCGCGGATTTGCATGTCGCCAAAGACGCCGCTTTGGGCGCGCGGCACAATCTGCGGGCTCTGGTCGCGGTATGTCTGATTGTAGCCTTCGTAGGGGATAAACGGCAGAACGAGGGCGACTTCGAGAATATCAAGCAGACCGAGAGATGCCGACAGGTTCATGGTCGCCAGATGCTCAAGCTTGCAGTCGCTGCTGGCTAAGGGATTGTCTGTGCCGGCGCACTGAAAGCGCAGGGGCGTGTTGGCATAGTCGGTCGTCAATTGCAGGCTGTAATCAAGATGACCTAAGATCTTGCTGGATTCCACGCTAAAGGTGCCGTGTGGGCCGGCAATGGGGTAAAACTGCCGCACATCAAAACCGTCTGCATATGCCTGTGTCCCTGCTGCACACATCGCGAACACTGCTAAGAGGCAGGTGCTAAACCTATGCTTCATCCTTGCTCTCCTTATCTTCGTAGCGCATTAATTGCAAAAAACTACACCACGCAGTGTACAGCATATTTTTACGATTGACCAGCGCATTTGCGGCAAGAAGCAAGCATGGGCTGAGCAGTTTTTTGGCGTGTCATCGGGTGAGTTCGTGCAGGATGCCGGAGGCTTTTGAGCAATCGCTGCTGTTGACGACGAAGGAGATGGCGTTGGGCTGGCAGAAGATGGCGACAGGGGTGATGCCGTCGTTTTTGAGGCATGTCAGGGCATGGTGCAGGCCATTGGGGTCGCGGCCGATGTCGATGCCTGTGAGCGTGACATTCAGGACGTCATCTCTGCAGAAACTTCCGGGGGCGGAATTTTCGAGAAGGGCAGCCCGGATGCCGGAGAAGTCGCGGCAATTCCAGATGTCAGCGATGAGTTCGAGCTGCCGATGCCCGCAGACACAGTCGATGATTTTGAGCCCGTCGATGCCTGTGAGCCGTGCGAGGCAGGTTGTGATGTCGACATCTCGTGCGGACAGGTAGAGGATGTATTTGGCGGTGACGACGGCGGTGGGTCGATTTTTGCTGGCTTTAAGCGCGTGTTCGGGCCAGCCGTCGGGGCGGATGAGCGTGCCGGTGCTGTCTGGCTGGTGGGATTTTTTGGCGTACAGGGCGATGCCATGGCGCAGGGCATAGGCAACGGCTTCATCGTGGAGCACTTTGGCGCCGTGCTGTGCCATGGTGAGCATGGCATCGGCGGAGAGCTCGTCGAGCTTGACGGCGTCCAGGACGACTTTGGGGTCGGCGGAGTAGACGCCGTCTACATCGCTGTATATCTCGCATGCTTCGGCATTCAGGGCGCCGGCCAGCGCGATGGCGGTCATGTCGGATCCGCCGCGGCCAAGTGTGGTGATCTCGTTTCGATAGCTGGTGCCCTGGAAGCCTGCCACGATGACGATTTTTCCACGCTCCAGTTCATCCTGGATGCGGTAGGGACGCACTGCGATGATGCGTGCGCAGGCATGGGAATCGTTGGTGATGATGCCGGATTGGCTGCCGGTGAAGCTGATGGATTGGGCGCCGTATTTTTGGATGGCGATGGACAGGAGTGCCATGGTGGCGCGTTCGCCCGTGCTGAGGAGCATGTCGAGTTCCCTGGCAGAAGGGTTGGGCGTGATTTGGAAAGCGATTTGCAGGAGCTGGTCGGTGGCATCCCCCATGGCGGAGACGACAACGACGACGCCGTAGCCCATGGCTTGTCTGGCGACGACACGCTGGGCGATGGCCTCGATTTTTTCGAGGCTGGCAACGGAACTGCCACCGTACTTTTGGATGACGATAGGGGGGATGGGGCTATCGGACGTCATCATAGCCTTCATGATGGGGTGGCCTTTTGGGGCGTGCAGGTGCTGCGCCAGGTTAGCGATGAATGTCGTGTTTTCGGCCGCAGCGCGGACATTCGATGGTGAGTGTCGTGGTGTCTGCCCAGAGGGCTTCCTGGTCGTGTTGCGGGAGGGTGGCAAGCATGGCTTCCATTTGGGCAGTGTCGCAGCGGCAATCGTAGTAGAAGACGGCTTCGTGCATGAATTTCAGGCCGTTTTTTGACAGGGCATCGCCCGAACGAACGGCTTTGAATTGTTTTCGGAGGCGATCTATGGTTTCGGCGTGTGCTGTATCCTGAGGTGATTCAGACTGTTTTGGCACATCGTCTGTGGTGTCACTCAGGAGGGTGCGTGCCAGGTCCAGGAGGGCATCTTCATTCAGGGCATTGACGGCATCCCAGTGTGCATCGGGCATGCTCAGAAACATGACGGCATCGTCATGTGAAATGGCAATGCGCGCCGGGAGCTGCTCGGATTCGTCGAAGTATTGTTCCACGAGGAGGTGTGGCTGTTCGTCGCGCGGTATGAGTGTCGATTGCCGAAGGGGTGATTTTTCGTTCATGCGCTGAACAGCAAGTGCGCCCACGACGTCGTCGGCTGCCTGCGGCGAAAGAGGTTTGAGGCGGCCGCAAACCCGGCCGTCTGGTTCGACGGCACAGAAGATCCCCCAATCCTTAAAAGGCAGGCGCACTGTCCAGCCCCAGGCATCGCGAAGGACTTGCGACTCGGTGGCAAGTGTTGCGGCTACAATGAGATCCTCCAGGCCACGCTGTGCTTCTGCACTGAAGAATGCTTCGCTTATGTCATAGGCTGCGTTGTAGAGCGCCTGTGAGGCTCTGAGCTTTGCTAAACCGGCGGTATAAATGACGAGGATATGGTTGTCTTCCCATAAGAAGCGCCGGTAAAGGGCAAGCGGTTGTTCCATGTTGATTTCCGTGGGCAATATCGCTGGAAAGTGCCGGGAGAGCGTTAAGGAGGCGAGGGGAGGTAATAAGTAGGGAAAAGCGGATAGGGCAAATTGGAAGGATAGGTTGAAAGGAAAGAGTTGAATGGACATAAGCCCCCTCAACCCTCGAACCCGGCAGTATGACAGTGTAGTTGTCCGGCGCCGGGCAATCAACAAAAAAAGCCAGCGTCCGAAGGACGCTGGCTGAGTATGGCGATTTGAGCCGATCAGGCCATGAGATTTCCAGGGGCGGGGATGTTTTGGCCGTTGACGACCGGGCCTGCTGGCATCACGGGCGGTGCAAACGAAGGGATATTGCCCGTGCCCATGACCAGATTAACCATCTGCGTGCTGACCCACATCAGGAAGCCGAGCGAAAGGGACGTAGCGATGGCCTCAAAGATCGATGCGTAGATCTTGTCGTTGGATTTATCCTTCAGCCCGCTGCTGAGATTCTTTTCCATGGCCTTTTTGAGGGCATTGGGATCGGTGATGTCCTTGAGGCCGCTCGACGTGCAGGCGATGAGAGGCCAGGTGACGTTGGGCATGGGCGCTGCCATGGGGCCGGGGAAGGCCGCAAAGGCGGGATACCATGGAAACCCTGTGACCGTGACGCCGTCGACGTATTTCTTGAGGCATTCTGACACGCCCTTGCCGACGGCGTCACGCCAGTCGTTGAAAAACTTCCCGCCGCTGATGGCTGCGTGGCCGGGGAAGGATTTAAAGAGGTTAAAGAAGTCTGCCGTTGTCTTTAAACAGCCCTTGCTGCCGATCGCGACGGGACCATTGATCTTGATATTCTGGAACATAAGCGTCGGCTTCCACAGATTGAACGCATATTGCGTCGCATCGATCATCGTATGGATGAACTGCTTATAGATCTGAGTTATCGTCGAGGCTGAGTTGAAGTGGTAAGTGTGGGGATCCTGGGTCGCAAAATAGGACACGATGCCGTCTGCAGCGGGAAAACCCACCCCCCAGTTCTCCTGCTTAACCCCTTTGACATAACTGTCTCTGGCTTCGTCACCCTTATCCTGAGGCGCCTTCCAGCTGTCTGCGGGCGGCATCTTGTGCTGATGCGAGGCCATCGACAAATCCGCGAGTACCTTAATAAAATTCACTGGTGGCATAACGACTCCCTTTGCTCCCTTCGCCAAAATGCGTCGACATTCGACAAACTACAACGAAGTCATGCAATTTTCAATCCCATCTCCATGCATAGTGCTCGGTTTATGCGTTCAGGCAGATTTTCCTGCGGATATGCTTCCTGCGCTGTTCGCCTTCAGGCTGCGCCCGCGCCGCAGAGCTGGGGACAAGATACCCCATCCATCACAACATGGCGACTCCGTATCGACACACGCAGGGCTTTCGCATACAATGACGAGGCGTTTGGCGTGCAGCCGATGCCTTCTCGCTCAGATAACCATGAAGGAACGTCATGCCCTCTCCACTTCCCCTTACCGAAGGGTGCGTCGTAGAATTTGCCAATAAGGGAAAATTCTGTCTCGGCGTTGTCCTGCACACGGACGCCAAGACCGGGAAAATTAAGGTCTTCCAGTCGACAGGACGAGAGCTTACGCTGACATCCAAGCAGGTGCTGCACCTGCTTCCGATGCACCTGTCGACGGGAATGCTCGTCTCCAATATGATCGATGCGCTCAACGCACTGGCCATCCGTGCCGAGAACATTCGGAAGCACTGTGATGTCGAAGATCTGTGGATGCTCGTCAGCGAAGAAGGCGCCGAGATATCTCTCGAAATGCTTGTGACACTGCTCTTTTCCAACCCGGAACCGGAACATTGGCTGGCAGTGATTTATGCCCTGAGAACGGACAGGATCTATTTTAAAGAGGGCGCCGATGCTCTGTATACCCCAAGACCTGCCAGCGTCGTTGAGGATCTCAGGCGACAAGCCGCCCAGGCCGCGGCACGCGAACAGTACCGCAACCAGTTTGTCGAAGAAGTCACCCAGCTGCTCGCCCTCCCCACAGATGCCCGCGAAGAGGCCTGCGAGAACAGCCGTCGTTCGCATCCAGAGTTTCATGGCGCATGGACGACACTCTCAGCGTATGCCATTTACGGGCAGGAGGCCAGCGACAAGGCCGAAGCCGAAGCCATCCTGGTCAGGTTGCAGGATCATCTGAACCGCGGGTTTTCTGGTACAGCCCACCTGCGAGCCAGGGCTTTTTTGCGGGAAGTCGGCTACTGGCAGGAAGACACCAATATCGCTTTGCTCAAGTATGACATTGCGACAGATTTTGACGACGCCATCGAAGATGATGCTCTGGCTGTCTACAGAATGCCGCATGCCTCCCAGGGGCGTGCTGATCTGACACACCTGGACGTATTTTCCATCGATAGCGCTGAGACTCTCGATATCGACGATGCACTCTCGATCGAAATGATGCCAGGGGGGGCGGTTCGGCTCGGCATTCACATTGCCGCGCCTGCCGCGGCGATTCCCTTTGACAGTTCCATTGAACACGCTGCACGTCTTCGGGCAACGTCGCTTTACCTCCCCGAGCAGCGTATCCCCATGATGCCTGCTATCCTCGGAGAGAATGCGCTCTCACTCATCCCAAACCAGACTCGGGCGGCAGTTTCCTTTTTCCTTATCTTTGATCAGAAACTCAGCCCCATCTCCAGCCAGATTCTTCCCTCCTACATCATCTCCAAGCATAAGCTCTCCTACGAGGGCGTCGAAAATCTTTTGGAGTTTGGCGACGATACCCTCTCTGAATCCCTCCGGCTTATCTACGATATCGTCGAGAATTCTCAAAACCATCGCCGCACGCTTGGCGCCATCGACGTGGATTTGCCCGAGTCCAAACTCACTTATGACACCTCTCAAAAATGCTATGTTCTGCATCGCCTCGATCTGACCATGATGAGCCGTTTGATTGTTTCAGAGTGCATGATCCTCGCCAATACCTGTGCCGCGGATTTTTGCCATGAGCGAAACATTCCTGCGCTCTACCGGATTCAGTCTCCTCCCACCGGGTTGCCCTCGCAGGAAGAGTTCGACGCCATGCCCAATGATCTCATGCGTGCCGTTGTCAAACGGCGTTGCATGCAGTCTGCCGTCTCCTCCTTAACACCTGGCAAGCACGCAGGCCTTGGTCTGGAGCGCTATACCCAGGTGACAAGTCCGCTTCGGCGTTACATCGACTTGCTCGCCCACTACCAGCTTGAGCATTATTTTGTCCACCAGAAGCCGCGCTTTTCGACCAACGAGTTTTCCGGCATCCTGGCCGAGTGTGACCTGGGGCTCGATCATGCCAGGTCAGCTTCCCAGGAAGCTTATTTTGCGGCATCTCTTGCCTACCTGCAGCAGCTCGGGGACGAAAACCTCACGGCCATCATCCTCCAATATGTCGCCGACAGGGGGGACAACGCGCAGGTCATGCTCGTCGATCTTCAGATGCGCACCACCATCGCCACCAAAAAACGATGGCCCCCCGGCACCATGTGCTTCGTCAAAGTCGATCATGCCAACCCGGACGATGGCACTTTTGCCCTCCAATTCGTCGATGTCGTCCAGGCATAACCCAACCAAAGGCTTACCCTATATTATGATGATATACTCTCTCAGATTCGTGCCGTTCTGGATTGCCAGCCTCTGTTTTGCCTGCTGTCTGTGGGGATGCCGTCAGGCAACCGATGCCGGCAGTCAGGGCTCTGTTCCACCGCCGGAAGTGCCCGAAGCTTCGCCTGCGCTGCCGCCAACAAACGAGGTTGCCGATGATTCCGCGTCTTCCGCCACAGACGATGATCACACCTCCACAGACGATGACCACACCTCGCAAGTGGACGATTTGCCGCAAGCGGACGGCTCACCCGCGGTTCGGCTCCCACAGGGGATGAGCGATCTGTCCGCCGAGGTGCTCAAAGGCCGGCTTGCCAACAATCCCCAGCGCGACGACTTTCTCGCCCTGGCCTATCATGATTGGAAGCAACAACGTTATGACGATGCTCTGACGACGCTGCTTAATGCCGAAGTGCGCCTGGGTCCTCACGACGACTTCGACCAGCTTTATCGGGAGTTCCTCTCCCTGCATCCCGATCTCAATGCGCCGCCAAGGCAGCTCTTCGCTGACAAGGACATCTCCGCCATCAAGAAACAAGGCGGCGGCAGCACACTCGTCTACAGGCTCCTTCAGGACAATAGGATTGTTGCCGCTTTTAAGCCCAGGCAAACCCGGCTCCAGTCCAATTTCCTTTCCGAGCTGGCCGCCTACAGGCTGTGCCCGCGCATCAAATGTGCTTTTGATGTCCCCACCAGTCACCACGTCTATTTTGATCACAAACCATTCAGCGGACTTTATGCCCGTATCGCCTCGAACCCAAAAGCCGAATTCAGCGAAATCACGGTCACGCGCACGTCGGACGATTGGCCCGAAGGCACACCCCTTGTCATTGTCGAAGGGGTGGCCAAAGAATGGATTTATGATTTTGTCCTGTTCCCGATCGAGCTCTCTTCTCTGTGGCTGCCCTGGTTTAATCTTGAGCACACCCCACAGACGCTCCGGGAAACCAGCTTCGATGCGTTATTGTCCGGCATTCGGAAGCGTCACCCAGGAGGCGACAAATTCGCCAAAGCCCTCGAACCCCATCTCCAGAGCATTACCCCCTACGATCTGGCACGTCAGATCGCCAACATGATCGTCTTCGACTTTCTCATCAACAACTGGGATCGTTTCAGCGGAAAGCCGGAATTCTGGGGCGTAAACTGCCAATTCAAAAATGGCCGCTTCGTCTCCATCGACAATGGCGCCGCCTTTTCAAAGACCCCGCATCCCAAACCCGAAAAATGGCTGCACAGCATTCAGCGATTCTCGAAAACTGCCCATCGCGCCATCGAAAATCTCGATAAAGAAGAAACCTACAGGGTTCTCTTCCAAAATCCCTCCGATTACGATGAAAGCCGCTATGAAACTTTCTGGCAGCAGCGTCAGCGCTACCTCGACTATGTCCAATCCCTGATCGACGCCAACGGCATCGAATCCACACTTTTCTTCGACTAACGCCCCCGCTCAAACACCATGAACGAATCCATGCAGTCCTTCATCCCGTGGCTTTACGTCTTTTGCACGCTCTTTGCCGCAAGCCTTGGCTCATTTGCCAACGTCGTCGTCTACCGCGTTCCCAAACGCCTCTCCCTCATCTCTCCGCCTTCCGCCTGCCCCAAGTGCGGCACTCGCATTAAGCCCTACGACAACATCCCCGTCCTCTCCTGGCTCATCCTGCGCGGCAAATGCCGGCAATGCAAGAATCCCATTTCCCCCATCTACCCCATCGTCGAAGCAGTGTGCGGCGCCATGGGCGCCTTTCTTTGCCACACGATCGTTGTCCCGCATGTGCAGCTCTTTGGCCTGGACGGCGTTGCCCTCCACATCATGGGGCTTTTCATCGCCCTTACCCTCTTTGCCGTCACTTGCCTGGCACTTGCAATCATCGATCTCAACACCACCGAACTCCCGCCAGAAATTACCCTTCCCATGGCCATCCTCGGCATTGCCGTGGCCTGGCTCATTCCCTCCTCCTGGCCCTATACCTATATCCTGGGCAACATCGAAACGGTCGATGCCGTTCTGGGTGCTGCCATTGGCGCATCCCTCATTGTGCTCATCATCGCCGCCTACTACCTGTTCACCAAACGCATTGGCATGGGAGGCGGAGACATCTGGATGATGGCCATGGTCGGGGCCTGGCTCGGCTGGCAGGCACTGCCCTTTATCTTCTTTGC
>WQTY01000039.1 GCA_009786045.1 Pseudomonadota bacterium
GCTTTCGTTTCTCTGTCATGCGACCACCTCCTCTGTGATGATTCTAGCACAACTTAATTTTTTTGCTCAATTTTGTGTTGCCGATCCAGTTCATTTCCCTTATATCCGTCGCAGTATTGGTACAGTTTCTTTTGTTTTTGAAAAAGCCTCCAAAACTTTTTGGCAATGTTGTAAAGAAAAAGACCATTGTCATCACAATGTTTGTGCTCTATTTTTTTGCACTTCTTCCATTTATGATTTTACCCACTGCTTTAATATTGCTCTTTACCATCCAAATGATGGCGCTATACCAGAGAAAGGCTACGCTTAAAAAGACGTATGACAAAAACAATGCCAGGCAGAAGTCATTGCTCATGCAAGATTCCGAACTCATCAATACACAAGCAGTACTTATAAAACGTGAAACAGAACTCAATCATACGGAGGCAATGCTCACCGTACGTGAAGCCGAGCTCACCAATACAAAGGTGGCACTTACAAAACGTGAGACAGAACTCAATCATACGAAGGCAATGCTCACCGTACGTGAAGCCGAGCTCAGAGATACAAAGGCAGCACTTACAAAACCTGAGATCGAGTCCAGTGATACGGTGGCAATACTCGCCATGCAAGAGTCTGCCTCTTCTTCTAAAGCATATCATCACTTCGAGTTTATGCTTGAGATGGGTGCCTGGGTAAGCAAAGCTGATGAGAATATTGCGGATGAAGAAATCGCTATGCTGCATCGTTGGATTCACGAGTCGGATTCGCTCAATGAACTCGAAAAGGCATCATTGTACGACAAATGCAATGAATTTTTGAAATCACCGCTTGGTGTTCAAAATGTGAGACGCAAGCTCCTGTCGCTGAGCCAAACTGAAAAGGACGATATCCTTTATCGTATCAAATCTATTGTGCTTGCAGACGGTAAAATTGAACCCCGCGAAGTTCAGCTGCTGAAATGGCTTTATCCATTGCTGCGTTTGCCCGCAGATAGGGTTGAGAGTGATCTCAAAGCATTTAAAGAAGGGATGAAAGCCATTGTACAAAGTCAGCACGATGACATACAAAGCACTTCTTCCATCGAAAACAATGCATCAGTTGAGAAAAATCATATTGTCAGCATGAGGCTAAAACCATGGAAGGATGATAAAGACGATGGATTTGAGCTTGATGATTTCGACGATGAGGATGAAGGCAATATGGATGCAGAAGCGCTCGATCAGCCCCATCAGAATCTATTGCGTCGTTTGCTTACACAAGATACATGGACTCAAACAGCATTAGAGCGTGTTGTCAGAGAACACAAACTCATGACGAGCGGCGCAATAGAAGAAATCAACGATTGGAGTTATCGGCAAGGCTTTGATGAATTGATCGAAATAGATGTCGATAGTGTTTCTATTAAACGTAAGTATCTGGCGATGATTCGAAAAGAGCTGAATAGTGACGATTAAAGGAGATTATCGAAATGGACGAACATGATATTCGTGAACAAGCGCTCAAACCAAAGGAAAGACATGCTGTCATTGATGCGTTGCGTAATGGTGTGACGCCAGTCAAGGGCGTGGATCACGTTACTGTCGGACGAGATAAGGAAATTGACTCTTTCAAAAGAAATGTTGCAAAAATCAAAGAGGATGGTGCAGCCTTTCGCTTTATTATTGGTGAATATGGTGCTGGTAAGAGCCATTTCCTCCATCTCGTGAGAAATCACGCCATTAGCCAGGGATTGGTGACACTGCATGCCGACCTCACCCCTGAAAGACGCCTCCATCATTCGGGTGGATTTGCCAGAAATCTGTACGCAGAACTCATGAAAAATATGTCAAATCGAAGCAATCGAGATGGCGATGCCCTGAAATCTGTCGTCGAACGATTCATCACCAAATCGCAGGAGCAGGCCAAAAAGAAGGGACTCAATGAGAGGAAATTCATCGAAGACAGATTAAGCAGACTCACCGATGATGTCAGCGGTTATGACTTTGCAAAGGTCATTAGTGTTTATTGGAAAGCCTATGAACAAGACAACAAAGCGGACATGGAAACTGCCCTGCGATGGCTGCGAGGAGAATTCGCCAATAAAACTGAAATGCGAAAAGCATTTGGAAACGCCACAGAACTGCGGACTATTATTGACGACACAAGCCTTTATCGAATGTTTAAATTGCTCGCCAGATTCGTTTGCTTAACGGGGTACGGTGGACTCATCATACTCATTGATGAAATGGCACTCTTGTATAAAATATCACACAAAAACTCACGTGAAAGCAATTACGAACAAATACTCGCTTATTATAACGACATCAATTCTGGCAGCGCAGAACACCTCGGGTTCGTGATGGCAGGCACCACAGATTTTTTAGAGTGCGAAAAAAGAGGCCTGTACAGTTATGGCGCGCTTAAGTCTCGCTTAGAAGACAACAAATTTGCGCGCAAACAAAATCTGATTGATTATGATGCGCCCATGTTGAGACTCGATAACCTGTCACAGAATACATTGCTCGAATTGTTAAGAAAAATTCGGCATGTCTATGCCTATGGCATAGAAAAGGATTATCTCGTTCCAGACGAGTGTCTTGATGCCTTTTATGCACATTGCTATCGAGGCATCGGTGCAGACTGCTACCGCACACCGCGCAATACCGTCAGGGAATTTGTCAGCCTTTTGTCTATCATCGAACAAAACCCTGACAGATCCTGGCATGATTTCATAGATAAAGTCGAAATCAGGAAAGAGATTGTTCCAGACATACCAGACTTCGACGACAACCTAATCCCCTTTAAGCTGTGAGGGAACCTATGCCATGCAAAAAAGCGTATGCCATGCTATCGCGAAATGTTCAGCGCTGGATGTACGACAAAGGCTTTGAAAGCCTGCGCGAAGTTCAATGCAAGGCCATTCCCTGCCTGATAGACGCGAACGCCGATGTCGTGATCAGCGCAGGCACGGCCTCGGGCAAGACTGAGGCTGCATTTCTGCCAGCATGCTCAAGAATTGACGCAGACAAACCACAAAGCATTGGCATTCTCTACATCAGTCCACTCAAGGCGCTGATCAACGATATGAAGGAGCGCCTGGACTCGCTGGGTAAATGCCTCGATCTGCCTGTAACGCCCTGGCATGGTGATGTCGCACAAGCACTCAAGAAACCACAGAAAGATAACCCCCGCGGCATTCTGTTGATAACCCCGGAATCACTCGAAGCAAGACTAATGCTGCAAATGCCTTGGTGTAAAACAGCATTTCATTCGACATGCTACATTATCATCGACGAATTCCATGCGTTCATTGGATCGGTGCGCGGACGCCAACTGCAATCTCTGCTCCACCGTCTCGAAGCTTTGATCGGAAGAAAAATTCCACGAATCGCCCTGAGTGCAACGCTTGAAAATTTAGATGGCGTCGTAGCCGCCTTGCGCCCACAACATTCAAACTATCCCTATCACATCGTGCAAGATGATGTTTCCGGAGAAGTACACCTATTCCTCAAGGGATATCGAGAGTATTCCGAATACATAAACGATACAGATACAGAAGACGATATGGACGCAAATCCAGACGATGATGATTTGTTGCCCAAAGATGATTCCAAACGAATGGTCAAGGACATCTATCGGGTATTGCATAATGGAAAATCTCATTTGCTATTTGCCAGCAGCCGTAGTCTCACCGAAACGTTGACGGCAAAACTTACGAAACTATGTAAAGAAGAGGATTTTCCAAATGAATTCTTCCCCCATCATGGAAATCTATCGGCCGATCTTCGAGAGAAACTCGAATCACGCATGCGTAAAGGTCGCAAACCCACAACGGCTGTATGTACAGTAACACTCGAATTGGGTATCGACATCGGAAGCGTCGACTCCGTGGTCATGGTTTCTGCGCCACACGCCGTTTCGAGCCTCCGACAACGCCTGGGAAGATCGGGACGACGCGGAAAACCTGCCATCATGCGGTTTTACATGACCGAAAGTTTCATCGAAAAAGACACCCACATCATCGACCAATTACGGCTGAAGACGATACAAACCCTCGCCACGATCGAATTGCTGCGCAAACGCGCTTACGAACCCGCACAAGATGAGGCCTATCACTTTTCGACGCTGACGCAGCAGACACTTTCATTGACTGCGCAATATGGCAGCATGAGTGCAGAAAGACTTTGGACACTGCTATGCAAAACAGGCCCATTTCGCAATATTTCCTACGAAATGTATTGCACTCTCCTGCGTTCACTTGGACTTCATGCACTCATCATTCAAATGAATGATGGCCAACTCGTTTTGGGCACTGAGGGCGAAAAACTGACAGGATATTTCAGTTTCTATACGGCATTTGTCACCTCTGCAGAATACCTGTTGGTTTACGAAGGTAAAATCCTTGGCTCAATTCCCATTAGCACGCCGCTGGAGGTTGGCCAAAATATTACCTTTGCTGGCCGTCACTGGACTGTCCTGTCTATCGACGAGCAGAAACGCAGAATCGAACTCGCCGCTTCCAATACCGGCGGCCCCCTGCGTTTTCAGAGCAGTAGCTTGATGATTCACGACATCATTCGTCAAGAAATGCGTAACATCTATTGCCAACGCCTTCTCCCGCAATATTTAAACAACACCGCAAAAGGCATCGTGATCGAAGGCTATGACATCTTCCATGCACTGGGCTTAAGCGAGAATTGTGTCGTAGCACATGGCGGAGGCATTCTCGTTTTTCCATGGCGCGGCGACAGTGTCACCCAAACCATCGTTTTTTTGCTCAAAGATGCGGGCCTTAATGCAGTGGCATCCGACGCTATCATCGACATTGCGTTGTGCGACCAGGAAGTATTCAATCAGAAGATTAAAAATATTCTTAATGGTCCTCCACCCACTGAAGAATATCTTGGGAAGTTTTTCGAAGATCGAATTGAAGAGAAATACGACCGCTATATCTCTGAAACATTGCGCGGCTTAGCCTATGTGCGAAGAAACATGGACATTCAAGGTGCTTTGAATTGGATGCGTGACTATCGCTTGAGCCTCCCATAGGGCAATCACAACACGGGGGGGTAAGTTCTCCTTAAATACCCCCTCTCCAGCTAATCACTCTTGATCACTATCCACTTGCCTGCTTTTGTCGAACCTTCGCGTCTAATAAGCCCCTTATAAACCATTTTTCTTAATTGGTATTTGATACCATCAGACGTCAGACCAATCATGTCTGCCAATTCTTCGCGTGTAATTTCCGAATTTAACGCAATTGCTCGCAAAATTTTCTGGGTAGTTTTCTGAGTAGCTTTCAGAGTTTCTTTGGCGTTTCTTTGGCGTTTCTTTGGCGCTTCTTGGGTAGTTTCTTGGGTAGTTTCTTGGGTAGTTTCTTGGGTAGTTTCTTGGGTAGTTTCTTGGGTAGTTTCTTGGGTAGTTTCTTGGGTGGTTTCTTGGGCAGTTTCTTGGGTGGTTTCTTGGGTAGTATTTGCCTCAAACCCAGAGCCTGAAGATTTTTTCACGAACTGAATCTGAAACGTCAATCCGACCTCTATCCATCGAAAGGCAATCTGCGGATAATCTCGCAATTCATCCGCGATCAACTTTAAGCCGTTCCCCCACTGATCGATAAAACCCAGCCGCTTGAATACGGGCGCAATAACCCTGTTTCTGACTTCGCTCTGGCGAAGATCCATGGCCGAAAATTTTATAGACGGCGGCAAAACGCCCGGACTCGTGATCTCTATCATATCGTCATAGATGGCGACCTTTACATCTCTGCCCAAAGCCGAGTAATCGCGATGCACAACGGCATTGCGTATGGCTTCTCTGACGGCTTTAATGGGGTATTCCCAGCGTGTAATCGTATGTACGCCTTCAACGGTTGCCCCCTGGTTAATGTGCCTCAAGACGAATAGGTATGCCTCTTCTGCTTGCAGGGCAATGTTGCCATAGAGGCTTTTCTGGTCAATAAAGACTTCAGACCCCGTGCCTTTGAACCTCGCGCATTCCACTTTGGCATAGTGAAACAGTGTATTGCGAAGCGAGTCATCCGAAAACAGCACCAAAGCATTTGTCGGGTACGCAATGCCATGGACATCCTTAATCAGATCGAGTTTACGCAACGCTTGGTCGTCCAATGCTTCGCCAGTTCTGTTCCTGTACTCCTCGCAGAAGGTATGAATGTCCAGATCTTTTGCCGATTTCTCCAGGACCAGTTCGCTATCAAACGAAATATTGCGTTTACGCCGATCCAATTCGGCGACAATCGCTTCATCTGCCAGACGATTGGTTGAGCCAACCCGAATATAGGTGCCATGCCGGTTTCCCTTATCTTTAAGATAGTAGGGCGGCAGACTGCCACGATAGATCATCACCCGTATGACAGGCTTGTCGCCTTCTGCAAGCAGTGTAATTTCGGGCAAAATAGGCGGATAACATCGGTCATGGATGATGTTGCTGATTTGATCCACGATTCCGAACAGCTCGTCTTCAGGCAAGCCGGTTATTTCTCTCGGACTATCCTGAATGCCGACAAAAATCTCACCGCCTGCGTCATTGGCGAAAGCAATGGCTGTTTTCGCCAGCGATTCATTATCCGGCAACTCCCTCTTGAATTCCAGGCGCCGCCCTTCAGGCTGTCTAATGATTTCATGAATGTTCATTTGGCAGTTCCCATATTACGCAGATGAATCGCACCGATATAGATGTATCACGACTCCCGGTGTCCGGCAAAGCGCGGGTTTGAAGTTTACCCCACAAGCGATGCGCAGCATCGCAGGGGGGGTCGGGGGATTGGGGGCAGCGCCCCCAAGTGCCCACAAAAAAACGCGGTGGCGTATTCGCAAAGCGAATAGCCACCGCCGCAGCCCGTATTTGGCCACAGGCCAAATAGGGCGCGCACAAACAAGGCCGTTTGCCTCGTCTGGAGCGTTTTCGTCACGACATACTCCCGCAAAACATGAACAGACGGCTTCTCCCTTGCTTGCATTGCAGGGCATGTGGCCACAAGCAAGGCACGTTGCCACTTCACCCACAAGCGATGCCAAGGCATCGCAGGGGGTGTGGGGGAGCAATGCTCCCCCACAAAAAAACTAAAAATGCCCTAAGTGCCGCTCACCGAAACATCGTCAATGCGCAATGAGGGAATGAGGTAATTGGCATAGGGCGAAGGGTCGTTGCCCACTTCGACGAGACGCTGCCACAGGTTGGTGAAGTTGCCGTCGATGTTCATCTCGCTGATGGGGGTTGTCAGTTCGCCATTTTCGATGGCCACGCCTACGATGCCGTGCGAAAAATCGCCGCGCAGATTGTCCTTGTTTCCGCCCAGAAGGCCAATCACATAGATGCCATCCTTGACGTCTGCGATCATCGCAGCAAGCGAGCGCTCGCCCTTTGGCATGACAAGATTGTTGAGGGAACCGCTGGTGGCCTCAAGGTCAAGCTTGCGTGCACAGTAGTTATCGAGCAGATATTGCTTCAAAACGCCCTTGTCGAAAATCGTTGCATCGCGCGTAGCCATGCCTTCGTCATCATAGGGTGACGAACCGAGGCCACGCACCAGATGTGGCATGTCAACGAGGGTCAGCAGGCCGGAACCAAGGTTTGCGCCAATCTTGCCCTCGAAGTAGGAGCGCTTCGCCACCAGATCATAGCCAGAAAGCGGACTGAGGAAGCTTGACACAAGCTGCCGCGCAACGCGACGGTCGAGAATGAGCGTTCGAGGACGCGAAGGAAGCTTCTTTTGCCCAAGGCGAAGTCTGGCAAAGGCTGCTGCCTCATCGACAATCGTGCCAATTTCGGGAAAATCCGACACATGGCGAACCGCAGCAGAACCGTAATCGCTTGGCTTCTTGCCGTCATCATTCAACACAATCGAGCAGGATTTGTTCGCTGAGGTCGTCACCATCTCGCCTTCAAATCCATTGGTCGACATCTCAAAGTAGCGGCGCATCCCTGCGCCATAGCTGCTCGTGATATCCTCAATCGGAAGATCCGACTTTTCCTGCGCCAGGGCCTCAATGGCCTGACATTGACTGACCAAATCGGCCGGTGTGAGCGCGTTCACGGCACTGTCGAAAAGTTCGAGATCCTGGGTCGTTCGACCTTCATAGCGAGCTGGATCGGCAAGCCCACGGAAGGGATCCGGCTCAAGCAGGCGCGTCATGGCAATGCCGCGTTCGACAAAGCGCGAAATGCTGTCACTGCGAAGATCAGACGTGCTGTGCGCACTGAAACGGCCATCGACGAAAAGCTGAACGTGCAGAGCAGACGCCCCCGCACTCTGCAATTTCTCAATGCGGCCTTTGCGCCACGAAACACTCATCGAATGCGACTGGCCAAGGCTAACGAATGCATCCTGAGCGCCGTTTGCCTTACATAATGCGATGGTATCTGTTACAATCTGTCGAAGATTCGTCATCGTCTATATCCCTCCCACCGTCAGTGAAGATACCAAAACCGACGGCATGCCAAGCCCAACGGGCACGCCCTGACCACCCTTTCCGCATGTACCGCCCCACGTGCTGATCTCAAGATCTGCGCCGACCTTAACCATCTTCGCCAGCGTATCGGGCCCATTGCCAATGAGATTGACGTCCTTGATGGGCGCGGTCAGCTTACCGTCCTCGATCAGGAACCCATTCTTGACATAAAATGTATAGTCCCCCGGGCCAATGAGAACCTGCCCATTCGTGAATCGCTCACAATAAAGGCCATATTGGATGCCATGCAGCATCTCTTCGAGGCTCGACGATCCATTTTCCATGTAGGTTGTACGCATGCGCGGCTGCGGGCTGTGCTTGTAGGATTCGCGGCGGCCGTTGCCCGTTGGATCCACCCCATAATGCCTGGCACTGATTTTATCGTGCAGATAGCTGCGCAGGACGCCCTTCTCGACCAAAACCGTTCTCTGCCCCACGATCCCTTCATCATCGACATTGAGCGCCCCCCGGTTCATCTCGATCGTAGCATCATCGACAATCGTCACCTCGTCTTCGGCAACGCGCTTGTTCAGTTTGTCGGCAAAAATGCTGATATTCTTGCGATTGAAATCTGCCTCAATGCCGTGCCCAATCGCTTCATGCAACAATATGCCACTTGCACCGGCCGCCAGAATGACAGGCCATTCACCGCCCCTCGGCTTAACAGCATCAAAGAGAAGACGCGTATTGCGAACAACCTCATCGATCGCCATCTCGACGCGTTCGCGGGTAAAGAAATCAAACCCAGCCATTCCCGCTACGCTTGTTGAATTGGTCTGCGTCTCGCCATCCTTCTCCATGACCACCGACAGCCTGAGCATGAGATAAGGCTGAACATCCTCTGCCGTTACCCCATCCGAGGTATTGACCATGATACGTCGCTCTACGAAGGAAACCGAAGCCTCAACTTTCGTCACGAGTGGATCCTTGGCACGCGTTCGCGCCTCAATATCACGAAGAAATGCCACCAAAATAGCCACATCCAAATTGGCGAAATCCGCCGAATCCGTATAGAAACGCTTAAAGTCAAGCCACTTTCGGGCCATCAAAACGCCCACATCAGCACCCTGCGCAATAGCTGCCGAAGCTTGCGCTGCACGGAGCATATCCTCCGGCAACAACGACTCGGTATAGGCATACCCCACCTGGTCATCGACCACCGTACGCACACCCATCCCAAGCCCCGTCCCCGTCGACGCCGTCGATACGATACCGTCACGAAGCACAAGCGCCAGCGAAAAAGTATGCTCAAAAAACAGCTCTCCCCAGTGCCCGCCGCTCGAAAGCGCCTCGCGTAAAACCCGATCTATCGTCTCCGTCGTCACGCCAAACTTCGCTTCAAAATAGCCACGACAGTCTGCAAGAATTGGCTGCACAAACGGCTCCTGCTGTAACGGCACTGCGACCTCCTCCTTTTTCGACGAAGCACACCCCACAAGCGACACTGCGCCCGCTGCCAATGCACTCGTCACCATAAAATCCCTTCTCGTCCAAGTCATCCCTGCCATCTCCTCCACTGCATCATGCGCTCTTTACAGCACAAAAATCCGTCACCCTCGACCGATAGCGACACGAAAGTGCCCCTCAATGCCCAACATCCATTCAATCCCCCATATTCCAATAATACACAACCCGTCTTTACACCAGAGAACAGAGGCAAATGACGATTTGCCTCTGCTTGTGACGATTTTTTGAGGGGGCCGCTCCCCATAGGCGTTAATCTGATTGCAAACTTTATTGTTCTTTTATCTTGCGGCTCTCAATCGCGATCTATTAGCTACTAGCTATGAGCTCAAGCTCAAGCTCAAGCTCAAGCTCAAGCTCAAGCTCAAGCTCAAGCTCAAGC
>WQTY01000040.1 GCA_009786045.1 Pseudomonadota bacterium
CGCCTGCCTCGATATCGCTGCACGTGATAAAGAACTCGCTTGCCGAGGCTTCGAAGGCGTCGTTATCGAATGGCACCAGGCGCTCGGGGAGATCTTTGTAGCAAAAGGTGCTGCCAACAAGGTTGCCGGTCAGAAGCAGACTTTTGAAACTAAAAAAGCGCGGATTGCGGCAGAAGGCAAGGTAGTATCGAATGCTGCGCCCAAACTGATTCGCCAGAAAAGATATGCCATGAATGGCACCCGCCGACACGCCGATGACCCCATCGAAGGCAACCTGGCGCTCGCCCAGTACGTCAAGCACGCCGGCCGTATAAATACCGCGGGTGGCGCCGCCTTCCAGTACAAGTCCAGTCTTTTCTCTTTTCGATGCGCTCATGATGCCTCTTTTTTCTTTTTTACACGAGGGAGCCAGCGCCCCCGCACCCCCTGCCGGGCAGATATTATCTGCCCCTACGACGCATTGCCTGTGGGTAAAGGGCGAAGTACATCATTTTTTGCCAAAATTGTCGTTTTTTGTGACGGTTTTCCAGCTGCGAAGTCAGGAAAACCTTAAACTCCGCGCCCGTCGTGAGATTTCCCCTTTGCCTCAGAACAGCTAAACATGCACAGATTGATTTTCCCCTGCTCGCAATGCAGGGTATGCTGCCACAAAGCAATACATTTTGCCACTTCACCCACAGGCGATACGAAGTATCGCAGGGGGTGTGGGGGAGCAATGCTCCCCCACAAAAAAACTAATAAACCATAAGATCGGCGAGGTTGTGCGTCAGGCCGGTCAGCTGAAAGTCCTGGAGC
Source organism: Pseudomonadota bacterium (assembly GCA_009786045.1). Lineage (GTDB taxonomy): Bacteria > Myxococcota_A > Bradymonadia > UBA4248 > UBA4248 > WQTY01. The sequence goes on from WQTY01000040.1 coordinate 796, forward strand.
CAGGCTTTGAGCTTATGCAGTGCCTGGTTGGGCGGCGCCTTGACGATGAATCGCGCGATGAGGCCATCGTAGACACCCGAGATGCGTTCGCCCTGGGTGTAACCTGTTTCGAGGCGGTAGCAGGGATCGTGTGCATGGGGATGATCCGGCCAGGGGCAGCCTCCAAAACCAATGCGTTCGAGGCAGCCTGGGGAGCGGGCAAAGAGGCGGAATTCGACGACATCGACCTCTGCCGAGGCGGAGGCACAGGTGGGCAGCACCTGACCACAGGCCACCGAGAGCGAAGCCTGAACGAGGTCTATGCCGCGGGCCATTTCGGTCACGCCGTGCTCGACCTGCAGCCTGGGATTGACTTCGAGAAGAAAGAAGTTGTTGTCTTGAACGAGGCATTCGAGGGTAGCAAGGCCCTCGTAGGCCATTTGCGCGAAATGGGCAGCTATTCTTTTGGCGAGGGCGTCGATTTGGGGCGAGGTGTCGAGCGCAACATGCCGCTCAAGCCACTTCTGAGCGTGTACCTGGGGGGTGCAATCGCGTGCACCAAGAATAACAGCCTGCCCCCTGCCGTCGCCAAGGATTTGAAATTCGATATGGCGAGCATGGAGGATGGCGGGTTCGACAAAATAATCGTGCGCGAGTCTGGATTTGAGGTGCTGACGAAGCGCGTCTGTATTGTGGCACAGATGAACCGCCTTGCCGCCACCGCCGGTGCGTTTCTTGAGCATGAGGGGAAAGGGCAGCGCTGAAACCAGGTCCCAGAAATGGTGGTCATCGCATGATAACGCCTGAAGCGGCAGCCCGAGGACGGGGCACAGATGCCGGAGCGTCGCCAATTTATCGCCAAACAGGGCAAGATGTGGCGTTTTGGGACCGACAAAGTGGCGTCCCATAAGGCGGCATCGCTGGGCAAAGATGGGGTCTTCGGACAAAAAACCCCAACCGGGCAAAATCGCTTCGCACCGGGTCTGAACCATAGCCGCAAGGATATTGTCCTGGTGAGTATAGGCCGTGCGGCTCATGCCGGTGGTAACCACAACATCTGCAAGTGCTGCTGGCGCTGTAAGGCGATCGTCTGAGGCGGCGATGAGCACGGCCTCGGCCCCCAAAGCATGGCAGGCCGAGATGAGACGCACGGCGCAATCACCGCGATTGGCAACGAGAATGCGTCGATACATGAAGCGAGATTAGAGCATTGCCTTAACGGCATCTTCAAGACGCGCCAGTTTGCTTTGTGCGGCCTGACGCATGACGGCATAATCGGCCTCTGTAGCAGGGCAAACCACCCCGACATAAGCTTTAAGCTTGGGCTCCGTGCCGGATGGGCGTAACGAAATCCAGGAATTATCGCTCAGATAAAAAGTGAGCATATCCTGTTTTGGGAGGTGGATGACGGGCACAATGGTGCCATCACTCAGCGTTGTGGCTGAGGTTTGGAGATCGCGAACAGCTGAGACATCAATACCAGCGATGGCATGCGGAGGATTTTGCCGCAACCCGTCGAGAACTTCGCGCATGGTGTCCTGGCCGCTGAGCCCTTCGTAAAAACGCTCGGCTGCTCCCTCAATGTGTATCCCAAAGCGGAGGTAAATTTCGTCGAGGAGGTCGCAAACGCGCTTGCCTTTGGCTTTGCAGTCTGCCGCCAGCTCGGCCAAAAGCAGAATCGACAGAATGCCATCCTTGTCCCGTGCCTGGCCAAAGGTAAAGCCAAACGCCTCTTCGTAGGCAAACAGGAAGTGCTGACCGCGAAGGACGCGCTCATCCGCCACGTTGCCCATCCACTTGAATCCGGTCAGGGTCTCCTGGAAATCGACGCCAAAACCTTCGCAGATGGCGCGCGTCAGTGGGCTTGAAACAACCGAGCAGATGGCGAAGCTGTCATCGTTCAGCTTCGCTTCGTCAAGGTTTTCGAGGATATAATAGAGCATGAGGGCACCGATTTGGTTGCCCGAGAGGATCGTATATTCGCCGTCGATGGGAATGGCGCAGCCAAGCCTGTCAGCGTCGCCATCGTTGGCAAGGACGATTTCTGCCCCAACGGTTCTGGCCAGCTTCAGGGCACGAGGCCAGGTATCGAGATTTTCGGGGTTCGGGGCATTGAGCCCGGCAAACTCCGGATCGGGATGTTTTTCTTCTTCGACAACGCATATTTTCTTAAAACCCGCCTGTTCGAAGGCCTGCTGCGCACACGCCCAGCCCGTGCCGCCCAGCGGCGTATAAACGACATCGACGTCGTGATGCCCCGTCAGAACGGCCTCCTTTACGACCCAGGCCACATAATCGTCGATCGCTTCCTGCCCAAGGCATTCAATGATGCCCGACGCCAGACCTTCGTCAAGTCCAAGCTGGCTGTGGCCGATGTCTTCGAGCGCATCCATGCGCGTGGCAACCTGGCTGTCGACCGGCGAAATGATCTGAGCACCGTTAGACCAGAACACCTTATAGCCGTTATATTTCTTGGGGTTATGGCTGCTGGTGATCATGACGCCGGCAAAGGCGCCCTTCACCCGGACGGCATGAGGCACGAGCGGCGTCGGTGTGATGCGGTCGTAAAGGTAAACCTTAATGCCCGCACTTGCCAGGACACCCGCCGTAATCTGAGCATATTCCTCGCTGTGATGGCGGCAGTCATAGCCTACGACGACACCGCGCCTGACAGCATCCTGACCATATTCCTCAAGCAGACACAACGCCAGTGCACGCGTTGCCTTTGCAATCATGTACGCGTTCATCATCGTGCGCCCTGCCCCCATGATGCCACGCAGCCCGGCTGTCCCAAAATGCAATGTATCCCCAAACCGATTGACGATAGTTTCCATGTCGTTGGCGTCAATGAGCGCCTGAACCTCGGCGCGCGTCTGCGCATCGAAGGGAGCGGATGCCCATGCCTTTGCCGTTGTCAATGCCTGTTTTTCGAGTTCCTGCATGATGTCTCCCTGTTCGATATGGTCAATGGGGTAAAAAGCGGCATGAGACGCCTCCGCGGCGATCCCCGTTGCGTCGGCAGCCATGTTTAAACGCTATCTGTAAAACCGATATCCGCCGTAAAATCTAGCGAAAACTGCGTGAACACACGCTCAGGGCATGTTCGGCCATTTCACGCACACCGGCATCCGGCTCCAGCTTAAGCAACATCTCAAGATCCGGCACAAACGCGCCCCACTTGGTGTAAGCAACCGCACGTGACGCACAGTAGCGTACTGCCGTGAGGCTATGATCCAAAGCTTTCGAGAGAACCCGAATGATGTCGGGATCAGGTTTCCGCGCCAGCAATCCCAGCGCAATGAGAAGATACGGTTCGAAAAACCTCTGCTCACAGGCCGAAATGAGATCTGCAATGGCATAGCAGGCAATGGCGGCTTCGAAGGCAGAAACCACCTGCCTGGGGAGCCAGCCGAGCTTAGATTGTACCGTCAGATAACAGACACCATTGTGGAGGTCGTGCACGAGGCTGATTTCTGTCTGAGGATCTTCGGCATACTGCCACGTGATCTGATGGAGCCTGATGGGCTCAGACTCTTCGTCGCTCATGAGCTCAAAGATAAGTCCCTGCCTGCCAAGCTCATGAATGACGCCCATGACGGCCTCAAAGAAGACAGGATCATTGGGGTTGGGTTCATCCCGGAAAACGCATCGTCGATTGTGCATCGTCACCCTACGTCAGCGGCTTTGATGAGCTGCCAGGCCATGAACCGGCCAGCAGCCCAGACTCTAACCATCGCAAAGGCCGCTTCTAGCACAGCTTCCGCAAGCCTGCCACGTGTTTGTAGGCGAGCCCTATTCTGCCACGCCATATTCCTTGAGATAGCGGCCAAAGGCCAGCAACAGGGCTCGTTTCAGTATCGACAGCATACGCAGCTCAGGATTATCCTCGATGATAACGAGAAGCTCACGCGGCGCGGCAATGTCGCCCGTGACCGTGATCAGAAGCTGAGCCTGAGTCTGTGGAGAGTCTGCCCAGGGGGAACGGATAGCCAGCGCACAGCGCCTTGGCGTTTCCTCGATTTTTTCGATCTCCAATACCGGAATGCGCGAAAACCGAAAAAGAAGCCTTGAGCTGGCAACGGCATCGACGCGAACCAAACGCTGGAAATACCTGGGAAGCCACTGCATCAGAAGATCGGCAATGGCCGATACACTTCGCTTTGGCCGGCTGGCAATGCGCTGCACATAACATGGCGTGTACTGTACGGTGGTGGCAGGGCGCCGTTTCGGAACATGCAGACACCGCAGGATGGCTTCCTGAAAGCCGCCGCCATCACAAACATCCCCCACGAAATCGCGGCATGCCAGCGCCAAATCTGCCGGCAGCCCGTGTTCGTCCTGAAGATGTGCCCCATCGCTGACGACATGAAAAGCTGACGTTTCTTCAAAGAGCTGCCGGCGAAGTTTGGCCTCGGCGCCCAAACCGGATGTCAGGCGTTTTGTCCATTTCTGCAACAGCGTCTTGGGAATCGCCTGACGCATGCACTCAAGCAGCGCTCTGTACGACGCCGCTCGCTCGCCAACGACAAGCTGATCCCCGCGTATCCCCTCTGCGGCGCCATGCAGCGCAGCCAGGACTTCAGACGAGGCCGCTGGCTGCACAAGATTGAGCAGACGAATGTCGCCTGCATCCATTCGGCCGGCCTGCGCTGCATCCAGCATCCCCATGGTCAGAGCATCATGCTCACTCCACATGGGTGCCACATCGACCACAGAAAGTGCCGCCACACCATCCCGAAAGATCTCGCGAACCTCACGCCAGTAATGATAAATCGGCCCAAGCGCCCGGGCATCGTCGGGAAAACGGCGCATCACCAAAACGACGTGCAGGCCTTCATGCTGGCGCGCCTCCCGAACAAAGTTTACCGCCGCCGACAAGGCCACATCGCGGGCAAGGCCCTCCGATGTTCTCTCCTCCCCCGGCGGCGTCAGGCAAAAATAATACGCCAGTGATACGCCGCGCAGCATATTCGCCGTATCGCGGAAGCTGACCAGAGAACCCAGCCGCCAATGCGAAACGCTAAACCCATCGTAGGCTTCTCGCGACAGTGCCACAATATCGTCTGCAGGCGACATCCGTGCCCATTCGCGGGAGAAATGCGCCGCAAACGCATCAAGCTGACCGGCTAAAGCTATCGTTCGCATATCGTCCTCCTCCACAAAACAAAATCCCTCTCTGCCAAACCCAAAGTCCGTGACTCAGGTTTCGTCCTCCACCTCCTCGCCAGCCGCAACATGGCGCCCAAGCGAGACAACGAGGTCACGGATGCCTTCATGCGTCTGACAGCTGACAGCATGAAATTCATAGCCGAGATCGGCAAAATAACGCCGCAAACGTTCGCGCTCTGAAGCCACATAGGGCTCGTCACACTTGTTCAGGACAACAATCTGCCGGCGCTTGGCAAGCTCGACATCAAATTGCCTGAGCTCTTCATTGAGCAGCTCAAAATCGCGAATGGGATCCCGCGCCGTCTCAGAGTCCTCGATCTGAGGGGTCACCTCAATGAGGTGCACCAGAATCCGCGTCCGCTCAAGATGGCGCAGAAAATCATGTCCAAGACCCTTGCCCTGACTGGCACCCACAATGAGACCGGGAATATCTGCCACGACAATGGACATGTCCTCATGGACCTCAACCACACCGAGATGGGGCACCAGCGTCGTGAAAGGATAGTCGGCAATCTTTGGGCGAGCATTGGAAATCACCGAAATGAGCGTCGACTTGCCTACGCTTGGAAATCCAAGCAACCCCACATCGGCCAGGAGCTTGAGTTCAAGGCGAAGCATCCTGGCTTCGCCGCGGCGGCCGCGCTCCGCGATATGCGGCGAGCGATGCGTCGGCGTTGCAAAATGCACATTCCCACGGCCGCCGCGGCCACCCTTGCAAACCACCACGCGCTGACTTGCCGACACGACGTCGCCCACCAGCACATCTGTATCCGCATCATAAATGAGCGTTCCCACAGGCACTGCAACGACACAGGGCTCGCCATTCTTTCCGTGCCTCCTGTCCTTCCCCCCAGGCACCCCATTCTTGGCCCTCAAATGACGACGAAACCGAAGATGACTCAAGGTATTCAGCCCCTCGTCACCCACCAGCACCACGTCACCGCCCCGGCCGCCATCCCCACCCGAAGGGCCGCCCTGCGGGACAAACATCTCGCGACGAAATGTTGCCGCCCCATCGCCGCCCTTGCCTGCAGCAGCCTCTACCTTGATTTCATCGACAAATCGCATGGTCTATCCCGCCATGTTCGATGGACGGCGCCGCAGCACCCACATCGAAAGTACGAACAAAATACAAAAAAAACACAAAAGGTATCGCAAAACACGCAATGCCCTTTGTGCTTTGATAGCAAATGACGAATCCCAAACCCAATCGCCCGAAATCCGCCCGCCTCTGACTTAAGCCTCGACAGGCACGACGCTGACGCGTTTGCGGCCGCCGCTGAAAGTCTCAAACTTAATGACGCCATCGATCAACGCAAAAAGCGTCCAATCGCGGCCAACGCCAACATGCTGACCCGGATGCACCTGCGTCCCGCGCTGGCGAATGATGATGTTGCCGGCACGGCAAGCCTGGCCGCCATAAAGCTTCACACCGCGATACTGAGGATTGCTGTCGCGACCGTTGCGGCTTGANCCCTGACCTTTTTTATGAGCCATAACCTACTCTCCTGAATCCTGACTGGCCGGCACTAACCGGCAGCAAGCGTTGAAATGCGGACTTCCGTAAAAGCCTGGCGATGTCCTTTCTTGCGATGGTAGTTCTTCGTGCGGCGGAACTTATAAATCGTCACCTTGCGCGCACGCGCATGACGCACGACCGTCCCTTCGACATTCGCACCCGCTACCAGCGGCGTACCAATGCTCAGCGACTCGCCCTCTCCCAACGCGAGCACCTCGAACTTCACCGTTGAACCCACGTCAGCCTTCAAAGACTCAACGCGCAAAACATCGTCCTGGTTCACCCGGTACTGCTTACCACCCGTGCGTATCACAGCGTACATCGTATAACCTCAAAATTCAAAAAACCAGCGAACCGCCTGCGGCTGTTTCATCGCAGACTACCCCGATCGAACGCAATTTTGCGTCCCGAAATGACGGGGCAACATATACACGCAAGGCGCCGCCAGTCAAGTGGATTTTTCCAAAACCTCGCGTAAGCCACGCCAGGCTTCCATAGCCGCCCCCGCCATCACCTGAATCCTGTCCCCCTCAAAGCGACGCGCCCAGGCGCGCTGCTCCCTTCGTCCATAAACCGCAAAACACACCCAACCCACCCCAAAGTGCTCATCCCCACTGCCCGGCCCGGCATAACCCGTCGTCGCCAACCCCCAATCCGACCCGCACCGCAAACAAACGCCGCTGGCCATCGCCATCGCCACTGCCACACTCACCACGCCATGCCTCGACAATAACGAGGCATCCACCCCAAGCTGGCGAATCTTCATGTCGGCCGCATAGGCCACCACGCCGCCCCTGAATACCCCGGATACGCCGGGCACCAAAGATAAACCCAGCGACACCCAGCCGCCCGTGCAACTCTCCGCCACCGCCAGCGTCTCCCTCCTGGACGACAATTGCGCCGCCAAAGACGCCGCACCCACAACATGGTCTTGCCATGCCTCCATATACCGTTCTCCTTTTTACGCGGGGGCCCCTGTTCCCTGATCCCCCTGCAAGCCTCAGGGCAACCGCAAAGTCAAAGTACATTGATATTGCTGCGTTATTCCGTTCGCTGGAGCGCCGAAGGTGCGATGACGTGAATAACCGTCGGTGGAGCGAAGCGCAACCGGCGGATAGCGCCCCCCTCTCTATCAGCCCCAGCGGGGCTGAACTACGAATCTATATGTCAAAAAACTGAGTAAATAAGCCACTCAAACGCCTTTGCAAATCCGCGTCACCAGGGCACGCAGCCACTTAAGCTGAAAACGCTCTGGCAACACCAAAAGCATAAAGCCAAATTCACATTCACAAAAGAATCAGTCATGGCAAAATAAACATCAGTCATGATAAAGCAAGCGCCGGAAATGCGCCAGGGCAGGCGCCAATCAGGGACGCTGCCCGTCTATCCCTCATCCACATACCAGGATCCCCAAACATACGCATCCCATGACAACCAAGAACCAACCCATCCACGCCTTCGACGACGCCCAGGCACAGGTCGACGCCTGGATTGCACAATTCGAGGAAGGCTACTTCCCACCCCTCGTTCAAATCGCGCGCCTCTGCGAAGAGCTCGGCGAACTGGCGCGTGCCGTCAGCCACCAGCAAAATACAAAAAAACCCAAACCAGACGAACCCCCAACGGACGTCGAAGAGGAATTCGGCGACCTGCTCTTTGTCATGACATGCTTTGCCAATGGCCAGAATATCTCCATGGCTCAGGCACTCCAGAAAACACTGAATAAAATCAAAACGCGCGACACCACACGCTGGACGCCCAAAACAAACCCATAGCAATGCGAACGCTCCACCAGAGAACGCGACGCCCAAACGAGGAAAATATGCCAAAAATCAGAAAAGCCGCTTTCGCACTTCCCAGCCTCATCACGCTGTTTGCTGTCCTGTGCGCTTTCGTGTCAATCACCTTCTCTTTCACCGCCCACGGACTCGTCGGCGACGAGCGCATCACATACCTCTTCTATGCAGCCGTCGCCATCGTGGGCAGCATCGCCTTTGACACCTTCGACGGAAAAATCGCCCGCCTCACCCGCACATCGACAAAATTCGGCATGGAACTGGACAGCCTCGCCGACGCCATCAGCTTCGGCGTCGCACCCGCCGTCCTCATGTACGCCTTTGCCCTGCACCAACTCAAATTCATCGGCATCTTCGCCTGCTTCCTCTACCTCTGCGGCGCCCTGCTAAGACTCGCCCGCTTCAACATCGAACTCCCGCCCGAAGGCGTTCAAACGCATTTCAAAGGCATCCCATCCCCGGGCGGCGCCGCCTGCATCATCTCCATCGTCATGGCCTGCGCCGAAATCAACTTCGTGAAATTCACCGACTTCGAACTCAACACGCTGGCCTTCATCACGGTCGCCGTCGGCATTCTCATGATTTCCAATGTCCGATACAAAACCATGAAAGGCCCCAAAAACAAAGCTGATGTTGCCTACGTCATCACAGGCATACTCATCTTTGTCCTTGGCAGCGTGTTTCACGGCCCCTACATCGGCTTCTTCCTCCTCACAAGCTACTTTGTCCTTAGCGGCATCCTCCTCACCGCCCTCTACAACCTCAAACGCCCGCCACGTGCCCACCGACGACACCGCCACGCCGGGAAATCCGCCAGCCACGCCGACGACAATCACACATCTGACAGCCACGCCGACGACAACCACACATCTGACAACCTCGCCGACGACACAGAAACGGCAACGCCATCCGCAGAAGAAGACGAATAGAAAGGGGGCAGCGCCCCCTGCGCCGCTATCGACAGGGGGCAGAAGATGTTC
>WQTY01000041.1 GCA_009786045.1 Pseudomonadota bacterium
CTCAATCGCCGGCCCCGCAACGCCCCGCTTTGGGGCGGGGGATAACTCTGTACGGGCGTAGCACGCTACGCCCCTGCCGGTCATTGGTCACTGGTCACTATCTACACACGGCCTGTAATGCTTCTCAAGCCACTCAACAAACGGTTCGTGTGAATTCCCGATGAAGTCCGTCAAAATCGTCAGATTCTCGGCAGGATAATACTCCAGGATGACGTACGTCAGGTTCTCAAGCGACCCTTCCGTCTTGAAGCCGCAGGCAACAAGCGAGTTTGCGCGATGGATGCTGGCAACTTCCGTGTCGGATAGACGCCTGGTGCCGGATTTTGGCATGGCCATGAACTTTTGCATCGCCTTTCTTCCCTGCTGGTACTTCGCCCAGAAAAACAACACATCAATTCGGGCAATGAGAGCCTCAAGGCCATGGGCCGATACTATCTGGCGATAGACCTCACTGAGCGCTTTGCGCGCCAGACGATGCTGGCGGATATTCTTAACGGTTCCTTCGATCAGCCCTGCCACCACTTCACTCCAGATCTTGGCCTGAACGATATCGGGTACGCCAAGCGGCGTCAGGCCATAGGATCCCAGCGTTGCAAGCGGCCACGACAAAACCGTTCTGAAGAAGTTTCCCCTGATCGCAGCCTTGTCAAAACCTCGAAGCGTGTTGTGTGTCGCCAGATACAAACCATTGGCAAAAGCAATGCACCAGAATTTGACGAACGTAAAAAGCAAACCATCAAGCTCCCAAAACATCCCCCACGTCTGGTCAAACCCCCATTTGACAAGGGTCAGGATCGGCACCGAAAATCCCGTAAAAAACAGCGAAGTACACAGATTGACCCGATCCACATTGCCAAGCCGCCAGGAACGGGGCGTCAGACCCGAAGCCGCAATGAGATCGACAATCGCATTGCGAAACGCTGTAATGCCAAGCCAAAACAAAGCAAATGGCAGCCCAAGGAAATAGAAGGCCGGGATGAAGCCAATCCCCATCATGATGATGTTTTTCAGATGATCATTGGCATAGCGCCACACCCGAAGCGGTGTCATCCGCTTCACATCCGGCTCATCCCCTACGAGATTGGGCACATTGAGCTGAGTAGAAGCCAACAGATAAACAGCCTTGGTCTCGTTCGACTCTACATTGACGGCCTGATCCTGAAGCAGCGCCGCCACCGGCTGGGGCACAATCGCATGTTTGTTGCGCTTGAGCAGTTTTAGTGAATCTGCTGTCAGACAGGACTCATGCACAAACCCCATGCCGGGAACGTTCGACGACCACCCCACAGCATCCGAAGAGCAGCGCATGTAAAATGGCCGCTCTTTCAAAAGGGCCATAACGCGTTCGATCTCATCAAGAGGATACGAAGACAGGCGCCACTCCCGAAACAGCGTCTGGACCTGCACCGCCGTCCCTCGATGCAGTGTCCACATCAGCGAGGCAAAACGGCGGATCTCACCAGAATTGCGCTGCATCGCATCGACAAGATTAAAAACCTCCACATCCGTGATGGATGCACAATGGCGGAAAATAATCTCTACCCCCTTGCCAAATCCCTGAGAAAGCGGGTGCATAAACACGATATATCCACCGCATGATGCCAAAAGCGGCAAAACCTCCAATTCATCCGAAAATGCAGAATCATAGTCTATCTGCATCTGAGGTGCGATGTAGGTTTCGTCGACTTTATCAGGCGTCAGCGTCTCATAAGCCCGGCGTGCTTCCTCATAGCGCTTGCGGCAACGCGCCGCTTCCCAGGCCGACGAAGCATCACGCGCCGCACGGCGCCGAAGCGAACGGTATTCATTTTTAAGATACAACACGCGCTTCAGTGCCACCGGCTTCATCGCCTGATACACCGCCCGTCCAAGGTGTATCCGGTTTGCATGGCCGTGCGCTGCCACTTGTGCGATAGTCTCCTCCGATAAAGGCGACATCTGAAGAATGGGCAAATCCGCGTACTGTTCGTTAAATGAATCCAGCCCCATGTCGTTGAACGTCGCCAGGAGCGACGAAATGGTCTCAGATCGCTTGCGTGCATTCTCACGAAGGCCGGCCCAAAATGGCTCCAGGCGCTCACTGTTATCATCCAGAAAACGGCTCAGAGTCTCATGCTGATCATTCTGTTTCGGTATGTAGAGATAGTGAAGACGTTCGTGCGCTCGCCCCACGCTGAACTCAATCCCAACCTGAATCCTGATCCCCAGAATGCTGCCCGCAAGGAATACCTCTTCGTAGGTTTGACGCGATTCCAGGTCGTAATAGGCCACCGTGATGCGGGATATCCCCTTGATGAAGGCATCAAGCACCAGCTGGGTGGGCGATTTGCGGCCCTCCGTCATCGAATCGTGCACGTGATCATCCCACCCCAGACGCATCTCCGACAGCGTCGCCCCTGTCTCAGGAACCTCAATGAGATCAAGTTCCCTCAATAAACGGCGTATCACCGTCACCTGGCCATAGGATGCCTGCGTAAAATCACTCATCAGCTCAAGCTGACGCCGCCGGTTTTCCCGATACTTCACCGCTGCCTTCATCAGGGCAATCTGCACGCGGGCTGTGTTGATGGGCATCGACAGATTCTTGGCATGCCAGACATGGTGCATCAAAACCTGCAATGCTTCGATCCTGTCGACATAAGTCGGATGCTGGTTCAATGACACAAGCTTGATATAAGCTTCGGCAATCGTCAGACGACGTTTCGTGATGAGACGCGCAAACCCCGCAGGATGGGACATGGGCCGAAAAACGACATTCTCTGGCGCCGCAATTTCCGTATTCAGCATCTCGACAAGCGATCGAACATTGCGGCTAAACGAAACCACATCAATAAAGCTGTCAAGAAAACTCGGCCGCCTTACCCTGAACTCACTGTCTTCTCTTCTTAATGACATTGCCAGCCCCCAATGCGCGAAAAAAACCGAACAAACCACCATACCACGGCAAATCTAAAATGAAAGCCCCCTCCTCGAAGCACTTCCCAAGTACCGTCTTCATCCGAAACGCAAACGGTTTCTCCTTGACGCAAAAGAGGCAGACTGATACCGCGTTGGGCTGGTTGGATGTCGTTCACAGGCAGGCACAAGACGATGATAGGAAGAGTCATTGCGAACAGATATGCAATCGAGTCAGAAATAGGCCGCGGCGGCATGGCCGTGGTCTATCGCGCGACAGATCTGCGGCTCAAACGCGCTGTTGCCCTGAAAATTCTGCACCCTCACCTGGCCTCACAGCCAGACAGTGCCGAGCGTTTCCTGCGGGAATCTCAGGCCATCGCCAAACTGCATCATTCAAACATCATCGAAATCTACGACTCCGCACAGGACATTGAAACCCAGTCCCAATTTATCGTCATGGAGCTCGTCGAGGGCACCACCCTGAGAGAATTCATCACGAATCATCCCACGACGATCCCTGAAATGGGCATCGCCGTAGCGTGCTGCCTGTGCGACGCCCTCGAACATGCCCACCAGAGCGGCGTCATCCATCGAGATATCAAGCCAGAGAATATACTCATTTCTTCCGAGGGCGCTGTCAAACTCACAGACTTCGGCATAGCAAGGCTTCTCGATTCAGAACGCATGACTGCTTCCGGCAGTCTCCTGGGTTCTCCTGCACACATGCCCCCGGAAATCATCGAAGGCCAGGCTTACACCACGACCTGCGATATTTTCTCACTTGGCACCGTTCTCTACTACGCCATGACCAACGAGCTCCCCTTCAAAGGCAGCTCTCCCATGGCAGTTTTCAAAGCCATTCTCGACGTCAACTATCCGCCGCCAAGCCGGCTCAATATGACCATCAGCCGACGCTGTGATCAAGTTGTGGCGCGCTGTCTGGCACGCCAGCCCGAGCAGCGCTTTTCCCAGGCCTCCGAACTGCGAGACGCCCTTGTAGACTGTCTGCAGGAATCCGGACTCCAGGACTACGACACGCAACTGCGCGCATACTTCAAGGATCCTGAGGCCTATGCTGCACAAACCATTCCCATGCTCGTGCAGCGATACAACCAGGATGCCAGATTGCGCCTGCGCGAAAAACGCCTGCCGCTGGCCATCGAACTCCTCAACCGCATTCTGACTTACGATGCCGACAATCTCGACGCCAGAACCCTGCTGACGAGAATTCGAACTTCCCACCGCCGATGGCGCTTCGCCGTCTGCGCTGGAGGCATTGCTGCGGCGGCTTTGATCATTGGCCTCATCTTCGCTTTCAACGACGATCTCCCCAATATGCTGGCGCCTCCCTACGATGCCTCTGCTTCCACCACCATGGCACACGATGGCCTCTATCCTGCGGCACCTTCCAAAGACCACTCACAGGCTGCGCAGGCACTCAGTTCAGAACACACCGCAGAGACAAAAACGACCGCCACGGCAGAGAGTCCGCCCCTCCTTCTGGCAAATTTCCATGTGGCCCAGCCGTTATCCTGGTTTAACCTGCCGAGGGGCACTTCCGACAATGCTCCTGTCTCCCCTTCCGACACCGGCGACCAGGTTCCCGACCAGAAAAACATTCACGACGCCTCTGCTGCTACCGACCCGCCTGATACTTTGCACTCAGTTCCACCCAGACGACAAACTTCCAGGCGGTCTGAGTCTTCCAGACGGCCTGCCAGCGCCAGCGTTTCGCCATCCATTCCAGCCCCGGCCCAAGCCTCCATCCCCACCTACAACACGGCCAACGTCACGGCAGAACCCAAACCCGATCCGCTCATTCGAGTTGTTCAGCCCGTCTTCCCGCCGGATGCCTTTGCCATCGTTGCGGGCCAGCGCTTCGATGCCAGTCCATCGGGCAACATTCACCTATCCCTCCCGCCCGGCACACATCGCCTGACGCTCAATTGTCAGGATCGCTGTGTCAAACGCGTCATCTCCCTCGACGTCACGTCAAAACTCCATGACACCACATTGGGCGTCATCTCTCTGGACTGGGCAGATGCAAACCTCATCCTCGTGCCTCCCGATGGCCGGGACCTCTATTTCGTCGCACGGCGCCTTGATGACAGAAACCACCGCATCTATCACCTTCTCGCGCGCTCCAATGCCATCGGTGGCTTCGGCACCTTCGGCAGGCCCATCCAAATCGAAATCTACGCCATTCCCAAAAATAACGTTGTGACGAGTTATGATGCGGACGTCCTCGAACGCGCCAAATTCGCCTCAACGCGCGTTTACCTCTCTCCCGGGGAGACAAAAACTATTCCGTTCTAGCACGCAACGGGCGGACACAATAGCGGCATGCGGACGCGCAATGCGCCCCCCTGCATTGTCCCCCGCAAAAAAATAAAAGGCGTGGCGTATCTGCCCAGGCAGATAGCCACGCCCGGCCGCGTATTGTTCGCCCAGGGCGAGCAATAGCGGACGAAACCATCGCATCAGCCGATTCAGTCGATATGGCTGATAATTCGTTTGTGCGTCCAGTCAACCACCAGCACCGCACCGTTATTAATGAATCGGTCCTCACCAATGTGCCGTGAAATGGTTCGAATCACGCCGCCATGACAAACGACGAGGTGGCGGCCGGGTTTGAGAGATTCGAAAAAGCCCGTTACGCGCTTTGTCGTCTCTTCAACGCTTTCTCCGCCTGGCGCTTCAAAGGCGTTAAATTGATACAGCGATCTGACCCAATCCTGATCGACGTCTTCAATGCGTTTGCCCTCATAATCACCAAAGAAAATCTCACGCAAAGCCGGCGTACGTTCGGGTTCACCACAGGCAAGACGCGCTGTCTCGACAGCTCTGTCAAGGTCAGAAGAATAGACCGAATCAAACTCGACATGTGCGAGTTTTTGACGAAGTGCCTTTGCCTGTTCAATGCCGACCGGCGTCATTTGTGCATTATGCCAGCCAGACAAAACGCCTGCCGCATTGGCATCTGTCTGTCCATGACGTACAAGCCAAAGCTCAACGGCCGGCAAACGCATGGGATTGCTGCGCGCTGTCCGTTCCTCATAGCACTGGCAGCACGAGGGCTGATAGAGCTCCTCCGAGCCAAGCTCGATCTCGTCCCCCGAAACACAGGCGCGGCCATTTCGAAGTTTGATGTTGAAAACCGCCTTTCGATTGCAAAACGCGCACGTCGTCTTGACCTCTTCGATGCTGTCGGCAAGCTCCATCAGGCGCTTTGACCCCTCAAAGAGACGGGTCATAAAGTTCGTTCTGAGCCCGTAGCAAATGACCGGGATATTGAGTTCGACGGTGATTCTTCGAAGCTGATGGATCACAAACTCACTCAAAAACTGGCACTCATCGACGAGCACGCAATCGATCCCCTTCATCCTGTCGATATCAATGACAGAATCCTCTGATACACACAAATCGGCCTCACGCTCAAGGCTCGCCCGGGATCGAATGGTCACCGCCCCAAAACGATCATCAAGACTTGGCTTAATGAGCACCACGCGTTTGCCCTGTTGTTCGTAGTTATGGGCAACTGCCAGCAGATTGAGCGTCTTGGCGCTTCCGACGGCGCCGTAACGAAAATAGAGTTTTGCCATGTGATTTCACCCATGCGGCATATGCGTTCTGTGCCATGCCATGCGTCCGAGGAAGTACGTGAATCAAAGAAAGCGTCACGCCAGCGAGAATTGCTTGTATCATCCGTCATTGACGGAATACAAGATATTGGGCGAAGGGTGATCGGGAATGGGCAAAATGTATTGTCAAAAGCGCTTGTTTTAGCTAGCAAGGCGTTTGAGTGGCGCGGCATCGTGCCCGCTGGTTTTGGAGTTCAAAATGTCAGGCAGGCGCGGGTCGCGCGATTTCTTCAGAAAGAAGCGAAACAAGTCATGGCGAGGTATCACAGCCCTGCTTGTGTTCGGTATTGCCTTTGTGGTTGCGGCCGTTGCGCTTTTCTCAAACAAGTCGGCTGGCATCGAAGAAGCTGCACCGCGGCGAATCGCTGCGCATGCATCTTCCGGCATGGATCTTCCTGTCGATGCGCCAAATGACAAGTTACCTTCTGTCGAAAAACCCAAAGAAAATCCAGCGCCCCCGCCTGCCGTAAAGCGAGCTTCTCTCTCCGAACTCCCTCCCCAGCATGGCGCCATCGCACCAAAACTTGGCAGATTCTATGTTGTTGAACGGGATCTGGCATTCGATGCCAATGTGAGTTCGGAGGTCATCGCCGCGGCCAAAGCCAAGCCCTATGTCGTGGTCGCGGGAGATATCCTTGGCCGCATCGCGAAGCAGCACGGCTGCACCATTGAGCAAATCCAAAAAGCCAACCGCCTGACAGGCGATCAAATCAAAATTGGCCAAAAGCTCCTCATTCCCGATTGCCAATCCGGCGAGATTCAGCCTCTCGTCGAAGCCGCCCCGGCACCCAGTGCACAACGCGGGCGATGGTGGAAAGCTGCAGGTGTCGATACAACGACACTTCCGCGCCTCATGCGCGAGGAGTCCTTCAAGCCGCCGCAAAGGTTCATGGCGTTTGTCATTGAGTTCACCTTCGATGCTACCCGACAAGTCGTCATACGCGAGCGGGCTTTCGATTATCAGGGAACTTCGAGCAAGAGTGAAGGCTGGAATCCGGCTTCTTCGGTAAAGCTTTTTGCGGCCATCACTGCCCTGCGCCGTATTGATGAACTTGGCTTTACTTCGCGCGCCAAGGTTACCTTCCATGGCAAACGCCCCTACACCACCACCGTAGGCGCCCTCATCGAAGCCGCCATCATCCAAAGCGACAACATTGCCTACAATCGCGTCGTTCAGCTCGCTTCCTTCGACAAACTGCACAGAGAAACCCTCACTTCGCGCTACGGCATCTCGCGCACTGCCCTCAATCGGGGCTACGAACTGACACGTTGGAGGGAACTTGGCGAGGATCCTTCGCTGCGCGTCTCACCGGAGATAACCCTGAGCGAGGGTAAGAAAACGACCAAACTGCCTGCTGCCAAATCCAATGCCCCCGCTGCCTGCAGCGCATCTGCCTGCACGACCCTGCAGGATCTCGGTGAATCCATACGCCGTCTCATGTTGCAGGAGCAGCTCCCGGCCAGTGAAACTTTCAACCTCAAGCAACAGGATCTGCTCGTCCTGCGCCGTGCCATGCGAAGCGAAGACCGGCAGCGCGGCACGGAGATCGTCGACATTTTCGCCAAAATTTTTAAAGACTCCCGGGTCAAATTTTACGCAAAACCAGGTTTCTCCGAAGACTGGTTCACGGACAACATCTATATCTTCGACCCGCGCCACAACCAGGCCTGGATCGTTGTCATGAGCGGCTACCCAGGACGCCGCTCCCTCGACGACGCCGCCAGAGTCATTGCCAAAATCATCAGCTCGGGCAAGCTCAGAAACGTCAGATAGTTTTTTCGTGGGAGCAATGCTTGTCGTGGAAATGAGAATGCATGCTCCCTTGCCCTGACAAAAGGTGTCATCCTCAATAGGCAAGTTCAAAAATTTTCCCTATAAAAACAAACAGCATTTTTGTATTAAGGAAGACAATCGCACCGGTTTGCATAGGCAGTCAGAAGCTGGCGAAGCGGTTTGCACCTAACACCAGGCAATGCTTCGCATTGCAGGGGGTTCGGGGGAACTGGTTCCCCCGAAAATAGGTTTTAGGTTGCCCAACTTCGGGCCAGGCAGGATTTCGCCACCACGCCGATGGCAATCATATAGGCAGCATCGCGCATATAGGCGTTCTTTGATGTGGCCAGGTCGTATACGTTGCGGAAGGCCGCAGCCATCTTCTCGTCGAGCTTTTCGAGGGCCTCACGTTTGCTCCAGAAGTAGTTCATGTTGCACTGAACCTGCTCAAAGTACGAGACCGTCACGCCGCCTGCGTTGCACAGAAAATCCGGGATGAGGAAAATACCGCGCGATTTGATGACTTCATCCGCTTCGGGAGTCGTCGGCCCATTCGCACCCTCGGCAATGATCCTGACCTTAGGATGAATGTGGGCCACTGTCTGCGCATTGATTTGGTTCTCAAGCGCTGCGGGAATCAGAATGTCGACTTCCTGCTCAATCCAGGCCTCGCCCGGCAGCACTTCATAGCCAAGCTCAATGGCTTTTTTCTTGTCGATCGTGCTGAAGGCATCCGAAATATCGCGCAATTCCCTGATATTGACGCCCGACTGGCGCTTAAAGGCATAGCTGCACTGGTCTTTGTTATCCCAACAGGAGACGCTGATAACCTTGCCGCCCAGCTTGCCATAGCGCTCGCACGCATAATACGCCACATTGCCAAAGCCCTGCACCGATGCCGTGGTATTGGCAATATCTATCTTCATCGCCTGAAGCGCGCTGCTAAGCGTGCAGATCACACCATAACCTGTCGCCTCGGTTCGTCCCAGCGACCCGCCGCTGCCCACGGGCTTGCCCGTAATTACGCCGGGATATTTGCCATGATAAATGGTCTCATATTCATCCAGCATCCATATCATGTGCTGCGCATTGGTCATGACATCCGGCGCCGGCACATCGCGAACCGGCCCGATATCCTGATGCAGCGCACGGATCCACGCGCGGCACAGACGCTCCTGCTCCGTCAGAGACAGCGTGCGGGGATCACAATCAATCCCACCCTTGCCGCCGCCCAAAGGGATATCCACCACCGCACACTTCCACGTCATCCACGTCGCCAGCGCCTTGACCGTATCCAGCGTCTCGCCCGGGAAAAAACGAATCCCGCCCTTGCACGGACCGCGACTGTCGTTATGTTGAACGCGGAACCCACGAAAAATTCTCACACTGCCATCGTCCATGCGAACGGGAAGGCTCACAGTGTATTCGCGCATCGGTTCACGTAAAAGCGAACGCAAACTCGCACTCAGATCAAGCTGTGCCGCTACCTTATCGAACTGTTCCTGCGCCATTGTAAATGGATTAAACGCCATGAGCTGCTTCTCCCTCTGTCGATAAAAACTCCGGTAAAACGCAAAAAGCAACATGCCCCTGCGAATCATACATACCACATGGCATTAACACGCCACTTTGCCGCGAGCAACATAAAACCGAAGAGTATTCACATATGCAGAACATTGTTGAATTGTATTCAAATGTGCTACATATGCGAGAAATAACGTAAATGTGTGTGGATGTAGTCAACTTTGAGTCCAATTTTTTGTGGGGGCCGCGCCCCATAAGCGTTAACTTAATGGTGAATATTTAAGTTTGATTTTTCAGAACACCAATAATTCCTTTGCTAATTCGTTAATTGATAGCA
>WQTY01000042.1 GCA_009786045.1 Pseudomonadota bacterium
CAGGCGCCAGGCCGCAGCACTCGGCGAGGAAATACCACTGGCACGGCAGGGACACACCTGCCACTTCGATGGCCCCAGTGATCAGGCACGCGACAAACTTCACACAAAACTTCTCATTTCCGAGCCCATCGACTTCGGATTCGAAACCGAGACGATGGATCGCCAGCAGGCCATCGACGAACTCCAGCCATTGCTCAAGGGCATTATGCGCGGCAAAGACATGTATGTGCGATTTGCCAGCCTTGGCCCCGCAGGCTCTCCGTTGTCCATCCGGGCCATGCAAATCACAGACTCTGCCTATGTCGTGCACTGCGAAGATCTCCTTTACCGGCGTGGCTATGAGGCCTTCCTCAATGCCAAAGACAAGGACGACTTCTTCCTTTTCGTACACAGTGCCGGGGAACTCGAAAACGGTGTCACGAAAAATATCTCACAGCGACGCATCTACGTCGACCTTGACGGCGAACAGGTCTTCACGCTCAACAACCAATACGCAGGGAATTCCGTTGGCCTGAAGAAACTCGCCTTCCGGCTCGCCATCGCCCGGGCTCACAAAGCCGGATGGCTCGCCGAGCACATGTTCCTCATGGGCGTCAAAGCCAAAGGACGCACCACCTACTTCGCAGGCGCCTTCCCCTCGGGCAGCGGCAAAACCTCGACCGCCATGATCCCCGGTCAGAGCATTGTCGGCGATGACCTCATTTACGCTCAGGAAGTCGATGGAAAACTTCGCGCCGTCAACGTCGAGAAGGGCATCTTTGGCATCATCGAAAACGTCAATGCCGAAGACGACCCCGAGATCTATAAAGTCCTCACGTCAGAGTGTGAGTGCATTTTCTCCAATGTCCTGATTTCCAGAGAAGGGGTGCCCTATTGGCAGGGCTCAAAGGTTGCTCCCCCTGCTGAAGGCGGCAAACATTATCTCGGCTTCTGGAAGCCTGGCGACGTCAATGCTGCCGGGAAACCTGTCGACATTTCACACAAGAATGCCCGCTATACCATCTGCCTCAATGCGCTCACGAACTGTGATCCTGCCCTGCACGCCGCAGAAGGCGTCGAAGTGAGGGGCATCATCTATGGCGGGCGCGACTCTGACACCAGCGTTCCCATCCTCGAAGCCCGTTCGTGGACACATGGCGTGCTGCTTGGCGCCTGTATCGAAAGCGAGACCACTGCTGCAACGCTTGGAACAATCGGTGTCCGACAGCACAATCCCTATGCCAGCCTCGACTTCATGACCATCCCGCTCAATCAGTACATTCAAAATCATCTCGACATGGGCCAGCGCCTCAAAACTTGTCCCGAAATTTTCGTGACCAATTATTTCCTCAAAAACGACAGGGGTGAATTTCTCAACCACAAGCTCGACAAAAAGGTCTGGATATTGTGGGCTGAGGCGCGTGTACATGGCGAGGTCGGGGCTATCGATACCCCCATCGGGCGGATCCCTCTGTATGAGGATCTGAAGCGGCTTTTCAGAGAAGCCCTCCATAAGGACTATAGCCCCGAGGCCTACGAAACCCAGTTCAGAATCCGCGTGTGCGCTTATCGGCAAAAGTGGCAGCGTATGAAAGACATCTTTGCGCCTCTCGCCATGCCAGAGGTTTTCAAAAACGAGCTCCAGGCACAAATCCAAAAACTTGAACAATCGCCATGACACACTTCGTCTATGACATCTATTCTGGTTTCATCGAAGACACGCTCAGTGTCGTGGGTTCCAGAGACACAACACTCGTTGAGCGCTACCAGCGCCTTGGCAACTTCTCCCAAGGCGTCCTGGGGCTTCCTTCCTTTCTCATGCGAGGCTGGGAAGAGGCCATCGAAATGCTCATCATGACCCCTCCCAAACAGCTCACGACCCTGTCTCAGGCTGTGGCGATGCTCATGATCATGCGTGATGCCGGCCAGCGACGCTTCAGAATCATCACCGACACCTGGCGAGAGGATTTCTTCCTTCCCCATTTCCAGCATCTGGGTCATTCAGAGTATGCCCGCGACTTCCTCGGAAGCGCAATTGCCGGGTTGCTCTCACCTGATAAGGCTGTCCGCTGGGGGTTTCTCGACATCAATCAGATAAAGGCTCTCCTGCAAGGTGCCTTTGGCAACGACAGTTTTACGCAGACAAAGACTGCTGTCATCGCCGGTCGCCTTTCGCACATGCCTCGTGCTGAGGCTGAGCATGCCCTCATTGATGTCGGTATCGACACGCAAAACTCCATCTCACACAACGTCGACTATCTCATCGTCGGTTCTAAAGGCACTGGCGGCACCAAACACGAAAAAGCTCAGAATCTCAACGATGCAGGCCGGCAAATCACCGTCCTGGATGAAAACGGGTTCGACGCGCTGCTTCGCTCCCCCAAGCCGCCGCCCGAGAATTGGCCCCCTTCCGAGAAGGAAATATTCGAGGACATCGTCAGTGCGCTGCGGCATGTGTGGGCTTTTGGGCTCGACCTCTATTGTCTGTCTTTCGCTTACGATCCAGACGAAAACACCCTCTGAGTCATGACACTGCCGCCGTTGCAAGCACAGCGCTATGGTTCCCTTTCGAAAATGCTGAGTGGTGCGGATCTGTTTCGCCGCTGTGAAGCACCACCCCGCCTGAGCACCGACTTCTTCTTTCCCGACTCGGCCGGGGACTTTTGCGGCATGCTATCGCTCGAAGATATTCAGCGAGATTTTTTCGACACGAACATTCTGAGCACGTGGCAAGCGCAGGGCCACGCCCGCATCTGGGTCACCGTGCCCGGGCAACAGGAACCCGGACGTCACGAACTCCAGGTCTGGTCCCAGATCAGCGACAAATCCGAACTCCTCCTTCAGCTCATTGTCTGGCTCGAATACGTCTGCATTGAACGTTTCGAAATGGCTTTTCCTGCGTTCTGTGTCGAGCACCTGCGCTTGCAAAACCCCCTCTCTCTGCCACACCCCAACCATAAGCTGCCCGGCCAGGATTTCGCACCAAGCGGCACGCTTCGAAAGGTCTTTGCTCTCCTGCAGCACTGGGCCAGCCGCTGCGGTGCTCAGCTTATCACAGAAATCCCCCAGTACTTCCACACCGCCTATATCTTTCATCCTTACTTTCATTACGTTGATTTGCCGATGGCTGCGATCTTTCATCAGATTCAAACCGATCTTCTGCCCCCAAATCCCACACCAAATGATATCGCCAGGCTGTCGATGGCCTTCGAATCTGGCCTGGTAATGCACAACGACACACCCTACCTGTGGCCCACCGAACTGCAAGCCCATGGTCTGTCCTGCGATCTGGCCAAAAATCTGGCCGTCCACCCCTCCCACGATTTGGACGGCCACTTTTCGATTTCCAATCCCCCCTGCCTCATCGAATGCCCTACCCCGGAGACTGCGCCGCCTGCTCCCGATCCAGCTGCACCTGATGATAAATCAGCCCGCATGTCCTAAGACCAAGAAACAGAACCCACAACCCCAAGCCTAAGAAGACAAGCATCCTTGTGTTACTCTCCCCATCACTCACCCCATGGGCGCCATCCGTGGCCCTTGCCACTTCCCCTCCACTGGCCAGGGCCTCGCTCACCCCGCCCACACCGAAGTAAATCATAAAACTCGCCATCAACGAAACAAACAGCACAAACATGGTATTCCTGTTCATATCGCCTCCTTGTGGGTTAAGCCATCAGGCGGTTTAGTCTAAGGTAACCAAAAAAATAACAATTTCAACTAATTTTTCTTGAAAAGCATAAATATTTAAGTATTAAGTTTCACCCATTTTTTACACGATGTAAGCGTATGTGGCATCTTATCTCCCGACTTCTTGCAGGCTCTGGCGTGTGCCTCGTCGTGATATCGGCGTGGTTTGGCAGTGTGGCTTGTGCGGAGGAATGGCATTTTTGGGAAGACAGGAGCTGGCGGGGCGGAAGTGAGGCAAGGGCGCTTCTTGAGTCTCTTGGCGAGGTTGTTTATGCCACATCGTCGACAGCTCTGAGACAGGGCGATGTGCTGATTTGGATATCGCCGGCACCGGAAGCTTTGTTGGCCTGGCCCTCCCCGTCTTCCGGCATTCAGGCACTGATATTCGACGAGGGGGAAGCCAGCGAGGCCTTTCTTTGCCAGGCTGGGCTGTGCAAATCGGCATCGCAGGGCGTGAACGACATGGCGCGTCACGTCAACGGCAACCCCAACCTGCCTGTCATCCATGCGAGTTTTTCCTGGCAGGGAAAACACTTTGACGGCGATCTGTGCTGGAATCATCCATCCCCTCTCCAGGGCGGACAGCCCCTGGTGGGGGATGAAGCCTTCGGCTATGTCTTTCTCCACCACCATGGCGAAGTCATCATCCGGGATGCCAGTCTCCTGACCAACCTCATGCTCAACACTTTCGACAACAGACGTTTTGTGCGCTTCCTCCTTGAAGGCGCCTGCCAGGAAAGCTGTCGCTATGTTGTTGCCCGGGGCAATGAGATTTCGCTAGAAGACGATGGCCTATTCGCCAGGCACTGGGAATCTTTCAAGGCCTGGTTTGATGCGCATCATATCGCTGATCTGCCCTGGTATTGGCTGGCAGCGGGCATTTTGTCATTTTGGTTCATGATGGCGACAGTTTTAGCGATACCGCTTGGCCGAAGCCGACGAGGGAAGCAGGTATGAGTCTTGGCATGCTCTTCGTAGCCTGGACAATGAGTTTATGGGGATTATCGGTGCGAACAGCAGATATCGCCCTGAATGAATCTTTGCCCCTGATATCAACTCAGTGTTTCGAAGTGCGCCCCATTGTCGATCAACCGCTGACCTGTCTGCTGTCGCTGGCGGGAAATTATCCCGAGAAACGCGCTGTGGTGCGGCGCGGCCGATGCTGTTTTCTTACCCGCGAAGGCCGGGGCCTCGTTTGGGTGCTTGGTGAGTCTGTCATGAGCCAGATTCTCGGTATCGAATTGCCGGGGTGGAAAGGACTGGGGAATGCACAGCACAACCGGGTAATGGTTTACCCGGCACGGCTCCTGGATTTGCTCGTTCTTGATGTCAAAAATGATGCTCCCATCGAAGCGGTACGCGTCACAATGGCCAGTGATGCCCTCCATCTGCTTGCCTTTCGGCGCTATACCGATGCAGACGGCTATGCCGTTTTACCGATGCTTCCGGGGCAGCCATACACGCTGACCCTCCGAGCCTCTGGTTACGTACAGCCCACCCCCTTCGTGGTCGAGATTCCATTGGATGAGGAAGAAGAGTTCCCGCAAATCATTGTCACACTCGATCCAGGTGTCCGGCTTGCGGGTCGTGTGACAGACGAACGAGGCCGTCCCGTCCCTGGAGCCAGGCTCCGCGTCCGGGTCTCGACATCGGAAGGCGTCGATTTTTGGGATTCCACACTGGATCTCCCAAAGCCCATCCGTGCTCGCGTCAATGACCGCTGGATCACTGCATGGCTGCCGAAACGTCCAACGTTTTCTGCCGATGACAAAGGACGCTTCCTCCTGCACACCATCCCTCGCGGTCTGATCGAATTGTACGCGGAGTCCGAAACACAGATTCCAGCAGAAATCCTTCGAATAGATGCCCGCGAGGATGATGCCTTCATGGCACTTGAACCGATCGTAACCTCGGGTCAGGGTGCCTGGATAAGGGTCGAAGATGAGCGCGGCGTCGCCCTTGAGGCACAAATCGTTGTCACAGATCTCAGGACACGCCATATGGTCAGCCAGCGCCGCATCGAAGGACGGGGTGCTGCACGCTTCAATAATCTGCCCCAACAGGCACAATTCGAGGTTTTCGCCCAAGGCTATGCCCCCCTCAGGGTACAGCGCACAGTTCAACCCAATGACGAAATCATCCTCACCCTCGATACGCAGCTGACTGGATTCCGTGGTCAACTGACCGACAAGCGAGGTCAGGCAGTTGCCAGTGCCCGCATTACTGCCCTGAGTGCCGAGTTTGCCCTGTGCCACGCAAAAACCGATGCCAGGGGGCAATTCCTGCTGGAGAACTGCCCCGCCACCGGCGTCTGGGTCGAAGCACGTGACGCCAGATTTGCGCCAAAACGATTCCACCTGTCCGAGCCCACACCCCAAACCTGGGTTATGGATGAAGGAAAAAAACTGAGCATCGAAGTACAAGATGCCAGCCTGAAAAGCCTCATCGAAGCCGCCAGCTGCACCATCACGACGGCACACGACGAAAGCCGCACCCCCTGGGTCGATTCTTTCAATCTCACCCAGGGCACGATAACCCTCGAACAGCGCCCAAACCTGCCACAGCAGCTGCGATGCAGAGCCAAAGGCTACGCGCCTGCCGAGGCATCTTTCGACGGCACACGGGACGCCGAACTCGTCTTATTGCTCAAACCAATGGTTGCAAAACACGGCGTCGTCGTCGACAGCTTTGGTGCCCCCGTGGCCTACGCTCAGATCGAAGCCCAGGGGGAGCGTTTCGAAACAGACGAAATTGGCCGCTTTCATATCGAAAGCGGCGCCGACGGCGATCTTCCGGCAAATGCCTGGCACTGGGAACACGGACGCGGCCAGGGAAGTCTGAAACCCAACACAGAAAATGTCATCCGCCTCAATGACCTCCCCAACGCCGAGTGTGAAAAAGCACTCCAGCACGAAGGCATCAGGACGATCACGGACAGCGCCGTCCTGCTCGTCGACGCACCCGCAGGAACCTGGCAGCGCGCTGGCCTGCAGCGCGGCGACGCCGTCGAACACTGCACCCCCACGCAAATGGACATCGTCCGCAACGGCAGACGCATCACCCTTCGACGGTAGGTTTTTATTTTTTGTGGGGGAACAAGTTCCCCCACAAAAAAAACGACTCTAGGCGCGGCCGCGGCCACCCATGGTCAGGGCCATGATGGCCTTGGACGTATGGAGTCTGTTTTCGGCTTCGTCATAAACGATCGAATGCGGGCCGTCGATGACAGAGTTGTCGACCTCATTGTTGCGGTCGGCCGGGAGCGCGTGCATGTAGCAGACATCGCGATCACCCAGTGCGATTTTCTCTTCGGTGCACTTCCATGAACGCTGCGCCATGAGTTTCTCGTCGACGACCTTGACGGCACCTGAAGCCTGGAGACCTGTCTGGTCGTTTACCCAGTTGCCCCAGTTCTTGGGAATCACGATGTGGGCATCACGATAGGCTTCTTCTTCGTTATCCGTCACTGTCACTGAACCGCCATAGCGCTCGGCGTTGGCCTTGGCCTCTGCGATAACCCAATCCGGGAGCTCCCAGCCCTTCGGGTGTGCCAGGCAAACGTCCATGCCATAGCGCGGGAAAAGCAATACCTGCGACAGGGGCACGCTGATGGGTTTCTTGTGGCTCTCGGCATAGGCCCAAATGATCGACACCTTGATGCGCTTGAGATTCTGGCCAAACTTCTCCTGCATCGTCATCAGGTCGGCAATTGCCTGGAGGGGATGGTAAAGGTCGCACTGCAAATTTATCACAGGCACGGTCGCATGCTGAGCCATCTCGCTGATGAACGCATTGCCATAGCCCCAATTGCAATAACGACAGGCAATCGCATGCCCAAAGCGCGACAAAATCACGGCCGTATCCTTGGGGCTTTCCCCATGGGCAACCTGCGTCGTGCTGCCATCAATGAAGTGGGCATGGCCACCCAATTGGGTGATGCCGGCTTCCATTGAGTTGCGCGTACGGGTGGATTGCTCAAAAAACATCAGGAAAATCGTCTGATTCTGAAGCGAATTGTTAATGGTTCCAAGCGCAAAATCTCGCTTGAGCTGCAGGGAAACATCCAAAAGCGTATCAATCTGTTCTTTCGACCAGTCACGGAGCGTCACGAAATGTTTTCCACGAAACTGACTCTGCATACAAACTCCTAAAAGCGAAAAATGCCCATTAACCCACGGCCTCTCCCACGGCATACACTCGAAACCGTTGGGCTAAGCCAATCCCAGAACAACAAAGTACTGCCGCAGCCCATGCTGCGGCAAACAAAAAATTTGCCCGAAAACCGGGCGAGAACTACTTGGCGTCGATGCGCTTACAATAGTTTAATGGAACCGCGGCGTACATGGCTGCCGCTTTGACCAGATGATCCTTCCAGGTGCACTCGTTCGGGAAGTGCGCCTGCTCCTCTGCACCGGGGCCAAAGCCAATGCAGGGTATTCCATAGCGGCCCATGATCGAAACGCCATTCGTCGAGAACGTCCACTTGTCGACTTCGGGTTCTCCGTTAAACAGCCCCTTGTATGTCTCCACCAGTGTCTTGCACGCCGCATGATCGGAAGGAATAACCCACGTCGGGAAATAGCACTCTGTCGGATAGACCAGGCCCGTGTACGAAGGGCGCTCATACTTGTAAAGCGATACCTCCGCACCCGCCGCCTTCACCGAAGGCAAACGGCGAATCTGCTCAAGTGCACCCTGCCACGTCTCACCATCTGTCAGACGGCGATCAACCGAAATGGCACAGCTGTCGGCCACGGCACAGCGCGAGGGTGACGTAAAGAAAATCTCGCTCACCGTCATGCTGCCCTTGCCCAAAAACGCATCGTGATGCAGATTTTCATGCAGCGCACGAATCTCCATAATAATCGGTGCCATCTTATAGATCGCATTGTCACCGCGCTCAGGTGCACTTCCGTGACAACCCACACCACGTGTCTCAACGCGGATCTCCATGCGGCCGCGCTGGCCACGGTAAATGCGGAGGCTCGTAGGCTCCGTGATCAATACAAACTCCGGCTTAATCCCAAGCTCGTCGATGATGTACTGCCAGCACAAACCGTCACAGTCCTCTTCCTGAA
Organism: Pseudomonadota bacterium; assembly: GCA_009786045.1. GTDB lineage: Bacteria > Myxococcota_A > Bradymonadia > UBA4248 > UBA4248 > WQTY01. The sequence goes on from WQTY01000042.1 coordinate 8,748, forward strand.
CCGTGCCCGTCACGATCAGCGTATAATCGCCCTCAAGACCCAGATCCTTGATGATCTTGCCGGCATACACCATCGAGGCCATGCCGCCTTCCTGATCCGAACCGCCGCGGCCCCAAATCGTGTTCTCGTCTTCTTTCCCCTCGTAAGGATCCATCGTCCAAAGGCGGGGATCGCCAATACCCACCGTGTCGATGTGCGCATCCATCGCAATCACATGCTTGCCATGACCGATATAGCCAAGAATATTCCCCATCGGGTCAATGACAACCTTGTCAAAGCCAACCTTCTCCATCTCCTCTTTGATCCGAAGTACGACCTCTTTCTCCTGGCAACTCTCACTCGGAATCCGGATCATGTCTCGCAAAAACTTCGACATCTCCTCTCGATACGATTGGGCCTTCTTCAGAATCTCAGCATAATCTACCATTTTTTCGCACTCCTGCAGCTGTGCCCCCCAACCACTCACGGGGCATGTAAAACCATAAATCATCCTACGCGACTCACTAAAATGAAGCAACGATTATTGCTGAATCGCACGTCAATACTGAAGATCATGCAGGCCTTGCGCCTACATGTGGATATCAATGCTACTTTTCAAAAACTTTATCCAAAAAAGTGTATATTCGTATTTTCAAATCATTGGTGACATGATGTCACTGGTTTAAACCACAAACACTAAACACATAGAGCGTTTTCAGCTTAAGTCACGATGTTCCTTCTGCCTCGGCCCTGCAAGATCATGCAGATCGTTTATCCTTTGCTGGCAATGCATGGAATGTGGCCAAAAACAAGGGCAGAACATCTTCTGCCCCTACGTGCCACTTCATCCACAAGCAATGCCAAAGGCATTGCAGGGGGTGTGGGGGAACAAGTTCCCCCACAAAAAAAGAAAGCAGCATTACCAATCCACCACGGGCCTGGGCCGATCCGAAATTTTGCCCTCACGTATGAGAGGCAGCGCCGCCTCCCAGGCCGAAGCACTGATCCGATTCGTCGCGCGGAGCGCATTGCCAACATTGACCATCTTCTGGATGCGCGAGCTCGAAAGTTCGTTTTGTGCATATTGTTTTCCAAAAATAATGGGATTGGGCAGTATGCTTGCCAAAAATAAAGCCTCCCTGAGCGAAAGCTGCGAAACAGTTTTGGAAAAATAGAAAGCCGCAGCCTCGCGAATGCCGTAGATATCTTTGGCCCAGTGCGCCAGGTTAAGATAAAGCTCAAAAATGCGAATCTTAGGAAGCGTCTTCTCCATCTGCCAGGTCAGAAATGCTTCCTGGAATTTTCGGGAAAGCGTTTTGTCGTGATTCAAAAACAGATTTTTAACCACCTGTTGAGAAATCGTCGACCCCCCTCGCACGACCCTGTCCGCCTTCAGATTGGCAACAAGGCTGCCGC
>WQTY01000043.1 GCA_009786045.1 Pseudomonadota bacterium
GTATAGACCGACAGCCCATGATCCTGAGCAAAGGCTGACTTCAGGGGACGCGAACCCGGCACAACCACTGCACCGGCAGGAATCGTCAACACGCCATCATGGGCTTCGAGGATGGCCTTGTGAACCAAATCGTAAACCCGTGTCGAACGCGTCAAAATCGTACCTGCCGCCAAAACAGCGCCCTCTCCAAGATGTGCCCCTTCATAGATGCCGCAATTGCCACCCACAAAACAGCCGTCCTCAATGACGACAGGCAACTGTCCCACTGGCTCAAGAACACCCCCTATCTGAGCCGCCGCCGAGATGTGACAGCGCTGGCCTATTTGCGCACAAGACCCCACCAGCGCATGGGAATCGATCATCGTGCCGTCCCCCACATACGCCCCAATGTTGACATAAGCGGGAGGCATGATCGTCACGCCCCGGCCCATATACACGCCCCGGCGCACAGCACTGCCGCCAGGCACGACGCGCACCCCGCGTTCTGCCAAATCCGGCAAATCCGGCCACAGATTGTGCTTGTCACAGAAAAAGAAACCGGCCTCCGAACGTGCCTCCAAACGCCCCAAACGAAACCCAAGCAAAATGATCGACTTTACAAGTGGCTGACTGCGCCAGACGCCCGCATCATCCGGCGCTGCCGCTCTGACAATGCCCCCCTCAAGCATCGCCAGAAACCGCTCAAACGCAGACTCGGCCTCGCAGCGATTCGACTCAGCCTCAAGACCGGCACTCATCGACAAGGCGATAGCCTCAAGCGCCTGAGAAAAATTTTCGCCTGATTCCCACATGGCTATTCCGATGTGTAAACAGCGCCTGCCGAAGAACGCTGGTGCGAAGGCGCATAGACGCGATAGTCTATTTCCTGGAAAATAGAATCCTTCCACTCAAGCTCCGCAATCCAGTCCGGCTCAAGCCGATTCTCGACAATCTGATGGTATATGCCATTGAAACGGGCAATATGATCCCGCGTGCGCTTCTCCGCATACTCCACCGACGTGTTCGTCGTAATGATGAACGCCCAGTCGGAAGACTGCGCCAACAGCAACTCGCGAGCCGCCTGGTTAAGCGCACGCAGCAAAAGCCCTTCTGCATCGGGAAAACGCTGCGTCAGCTCCACCATACGCTCCTCCGCGCAATGCAGGTGGGGATAAATCCAGTCATTCCCGTCGTTGAGCCAGACCTCAAAGAAACCCTTGGCCCCCCAACTCGACAAGCATGGCACAACTTCCTGATGCACTGTCTCAATCTCCAAATATTCGCTCGGCGTGATCATCACAATTTCATCCTGATCACAGGCTGTCTTGCGCATCAGCATCTCAAGGAACTGCGGTCCCTCATACCACCAGTGACCATACAGTTCGGCATCATAGGGCGACGTGATGTGAGGGATCGTCCCAAGAACTTCCTTGAGGTGGCGGCACTGTGCCTGACGATTAAACAAAAAATTACCTGCGTGCTCGCTCGCTCGCTCGCTCGCCCAGGCAGGCACATACGGCTGCTTCTGATCCAGCGATATCTTGCCGGTAATACGATGAAACTTAAGCCCTGTATTGCGGCGAAGACCATCGGAATGCAAATAGGGTTTTACCTCGGCATAGGGCAAATCAAAGCCAAGATCACGGTAAAACTCACGATAGTCAGGATGCCCGGGATAACCGATCTCCGCACTCCACACCTGACGTGAGCTCTCAAGATCGCGCGCAAAAGCCATCACGCCGGAAGGCGTCACCACGGGACGAAGCGTGCCATACCGTGCCGGCGGATTGCTCTTCGTCAAACCATGCGACTCTACAATGAAAAACCGAATGCCGCACTCGGCAAGAATCGCATCCAGACCCGGTACAAAAGCACACTCAGGCAACCAGATGCCACGCGGATCCCGGCCAAAATGCTTCCTGTAGTTGGACACTGCCACCCGAACCTGAGCCCGGCGCCCCTCGTCTGTGGACATCAGCGGCAAAAAACCATGTGTCGCTCCGCAGGTGATGATCTCCAGTGACCCCGAATCCTGGAAATGGCGAAATACCGGCAGAAGCTGACGATGCCATACCTCATTAAAGAGACGCTGCGTCTCGCGCAGCTCGTATGCCGCTGAAGCCGATGCATCATGAAACGGCGTACCCTCCAGCGCAATCCGCTGCTTCTCTGCCAACTCCAGCAGCCTCTCCAAATGCGCCTCATAACGCGACTGCAGAGCCGGATCCGAAAGCATTTCGCAAAGCGGCGGCGTCATACTCATCGTAAGACGAAAGCGAATGCCGTCTCCTGTCAGCCGCCCCATCATGCGCAGCAAAGGGATGTAGGTCTCGGTCATGGCCTCAAAGAGCCAGTCTTCTTCGAGAAAATCCGGGTACTCGGGGTGGCGGACAAAAGGGAGGTGCGCATGCAGGACAATGCTCAAATAGCCTTGTAAACTCATGAAAATGCCATCCTTAATGAAAGTGTATCGGCGCACACGCCGCAAGCTGTAGCCAGTGAACAAAGAAAATGATTCAGCTCAACGCATCGACTATTTTCGGCGCAAGTTCAGCTCTGACGACCCTGTCAACAGATCAGACGACCCAGGCGCATGCTCTGAACCAAACCAGGATGATGGTGCACATGCCACACCCTTTGGCCCAACCGCGCCAAAGGCACCGCCACCGCCACCGCCATGCGCAATCTCAGAGAACGACTGCGAATATTCGGGCGCCTGACCAGGCGCCGGAGCCTCCGACACCACACTGCCTGTCTTAACATCAACCCATTTCTCCGACAGACGATGGCGCGACTGCTCCCCAAGGCGAACGTGCGACTCCAGCTTGAGCTCCAATGCACCATCCCCATGCATAAGCGACAATGCTACTCTCGACACGCTAATCGTCGGCAGCCGGAAATACCCGCGGCCATTGCGACGCGCAGGCGTCCAAAACGAATCAAGTACCTGCCCCGCAGCATCATACGCCGTCAAAAGCCAACCATTCTCGCTCTCAAAATTCGAATTCCAATACACAAACAACGTCTCGGGATCCCGAACCAGGGCATACAAACACGTCCCGGGAATATACTCCGGCAACACAGCCCCCCTGTCGATATAAACAGAATCCGGCTCCCGCACCTCGATAACCTCAGCCTCGGCTTCCGCGTCGGTCACATCGCCTGCCGCTTCATCCGTCTCAGTCTCAGCCTCAGCTTCCACTTCATCCGCATCCGCTTCAACTTCCACCACAAACCCACCCGCCTTTAATTTTGGCTTGGCACTGGCCTTCGACTTGGATTCCACCACACTGCAGGCAGCCTCTGTCATGGATAACGCCTCCCCATCGGCACCAGACTCAGAATCCACAACAACGGCAGCAGCCTCACAAGACGCCTTGGCCGAAGCTTCCAAAATTGCCTCGACCAATTCGGCCTTCTTCATGGCACTACTTCGCTTCACACCCAAGCGCTCCGCCTCAACTCGTAGCTCCTTGACTGTCAATGACATCAATTTTGACTCTTCCACCTTATTCTCTCCTTATGCCGCGCCCTCTTCGCCGCCATGAACGACCAATCCTCCGACATTGCGTCCATGCTGCATACGCCGGATGGTACCACACAGTCTAACATCTACAAAGCGCCTTCCCCCAAAACGTACACCAAAACAACACGCGCTCAAACACCCAAAAAATTTCAGGCAGCACACGCGTTAAATCGACAACCAAATGTAGGCGTTTTGCACACATGTATGCTGACAGCACTCTGCACAACCTTGCCAAAGAATGCAAGGGAATTTCCACAGTTTTTCCTGCCCCTGCCTGCACGCAGAGCCTTAAAATGTAAAGCTGTCCGCGATATATGCTGGTGGTTTTTTAACGATAAAGGTAGTGGATCTTTTGCGTCCCACAGGACGTGCACGTCTTCTGTTTTGCCTTCTTGGGTAAGTCATGAGTTTTGAACCTGGGAAAACGCTTGTAGGCCGTTATCGGCTCAGCGAGTCCATTGGCGGCGGCGCCATGGGGGAGGTGTTCAAGGCCGAGCATACGCTGATGAAAAAAATGGTGGCCATCAAACTCCTGCATGCTTCGGCATCCGGCAACCAGGAGCTGGTCGAGCGTTTCCGCCGCGAGGCTCAGTCCGCAGCCGCCATCCAGCACCCAAACATGTGTGCCGTCACGGATTTCGACGTCACAGAAGACGGCACCTTCTTTCTCGTCATGGAATACCTCGACGGAGAAACGCTCCAGGGACGGCTGAATCGAGTGAGGTGCCTTGACCCGCTCACCACCATCCACATCATGACCCAGCTCCTCAGCGTCCTGCAATCGGCGCACGCCTGTGGCATTGTGCACCGCGATGTCAAGCCGGAAAACATCTTCCTCATCCAGCAGGATGGCACACGCGACCTCGTCAAACTGCTTGACTTTGGCATCGCACGGCAAAGCGAAACAGCCACGGCCTCTTCCAGCCAAGCCAAACTCACCCAGGCCGGTTTCATCTACGGTACGCCGCAATACATGGCGCCCGAGCAGGCCTCCGGCGATACCATCGACTTTCGGGCAGACCTCTACGCCTGCGGCGTCATCCTCTACGAGATGATCACCGGCAAACGGCCGTTCATCAGCGACAACATCGTCTCACTCCTCGGCATGCACTGCTTCGAGCCGCCGCCTCATCTTGAACCCGATGCCATCGAACATGCCGACCAATTCGACGCCATCATCCAAAAGCTTCTCATGAAAAACCGCAAGGAGCGCTTTCAATCGGCACGCGACGTTGCCAGGGCGCTTGAGGCGGTAAAAAATGGTCTGTCCTGCTACGATGCTCCCCCCGCATCCGAGAAAACAGATAACGTTCTCGCCAACCAAATGCATGTCAAAATAAGCTCGGGCCTTTCTGCGCTCAGCTCGACGATCTTCACGGCCCTGCCCGTCAAACGCACCAGAGGCCTCATCCTCGCCGCTGCCTGTGCCATCCTGCTTGTCGCCCTTTTTGTCGTCATGCACAAATCCGACAACGCACGCCCCCTTCCCATCGCAGAGCCGCCAGTTGCCTACCAATCCCAGGACAACACCCCTCATATCCAGGACGGTACGTACCAGAATCGCGCTCAAGGCGTTTCACGACTCGGCACCCCTCATATCCAGGACGACACCCCTCATATCCAGGACGCACCACAACCCTTCGACTACGACGAAAAATATCAAATCTCACACGACGCCGTCCTGTCGAAGGATCAGGCCGTCATCTCCGCCGTCGGAGATCTCTACGTCAAAAATTTCGATATCGCCCTGGAAAAGCTCGACGCGCTCTACAGCAAATACGAAACGCACCCAAACTTCATGCGCCTGTATGTCCTCACGCTTCACGAACTAAAGCGCCATGACGATACCCTCCACGCCCTCGACAAACTCCTGACTCTCGTCCCTGATGCCCTGCGAAGCAAAAGCATCCAGGAGGTCGTCTTCTTCCTCATCGTTCAGAAAAACCACTCCAAGCCAACGATGGACGTCCTGCAAAACCACACCTCGACCGAGGCTGTCATCAGCCTTTCCGATGCTATCATCAATTCTCCCTTTAATGGCTCCGACGATCTGAAAAAACGCCTGCGAGTGGTCTTCGAAGCCATGCCCCAGGACGATATCCCGGAGTGGCGGCGCCTGGCTGCAGAGGTCTGGACCATGCCCAAAGAGCAATGCAAAGATCGCCTCAAAATTCTGATTGACATCGCCAACAGCGACATCCCGCCACCGATGCTCAGAGACATCCTTAGAGCCCTCCGCTTTAAACGCGAGTGCGAGGAGAAGAAGGGGCGCTCCAGAATAAAAACCGACTGCAATGCCTGCATGCGACCCTGGATCCAAGACACAGAAGACTTACTCAGAGCTCAGCGCTTCGCACCACGCGAAGCACAAACACCGCCAGATTAGCGCCGACATGATATGGGGCGGGGATGGAATCCTAAAATATCCATGTCATATATACTGATGGTTTTTCTGTTATATGCTAGTGGATCTTTTGCGTCCCACAGGACGTGCACGCCTTCTGTTTTGCCTTCTTGAGTAAGTCATGAGTTTTGAACCTGGGAGAACGCTTGTAGGGCGTTATCGGCTAAGCGAGTCCATTGGCGGCGGAGCCATGGGAGAAGTGTTCAAGGCTGAGCATACATTAATGAAGAAAATGGTGGCCATCAAACTCCTGCATGCTTCGGCATCCAGCAACGAGGAGCTGGTCGAGCGTTTTCGCCGCGAGGCCCAGTCCGCAGCCGCCATCCAACACCCAAACATGTGTGCCGTCACGGATTTCGACGTCACAGAAGACGGCACCTTCTTCCTCGTCATGGAGTACCTCGACGGAGAAACGCTTCAGGGACGGATCGATCGCGTGGGGGGCCTCGACCCGCTCACCATCATCCACATCATGACCCAGCTCCTCAGTGTCCTGCAATCGGCGCATGAGCGCGGCATTGTGCACCGCGATGTCAAACCGGAGAACATCTTTCTCATCCAGCAGGATGGCACGCACGACCTCGTCAAATTGCTTGACTTCGGCATCGCACGGCAAAGTGAAACAGCAGCAGCCACTTCCAGCAGCGCCAACCTCACCCAGGCCGGTTTCATCTACGGCACCCCACAATACATGGCGCCCGAACAGGCTGCCGGCGATACCATCGATTTTCGGGCAGACCTCTACGCCTGCGGCGTCATCCTTTACGAAATGATCACTGGCAAACGGCCATTTATCAGCGACAACATCGTCAGGATACTCAGCATGCACAGCTTCGATCCGCCGCCCCATCTCGATCCCGGCGTCATCGAACAGGCCGGCCAGTTCGACGCCATCATCCAAAAGCTCCTCATGAAAGACCGCAAGGAGCGCTTTCAGTCGGCACGCGAAGTTGCCAAGGCGCTTGAGGCGGTAAAAAATGACCTGCCTCTCCCAGCTGCTGCCCCCACATCTGTGGAAGCTGATACGGTTTTCTCCAACCAAATGCATGTCAAAATAAACTCGGGTGCGCCTGCATCCAGTTCGACGCTTTTCGCAGTCCTGCCCGTCAAACACACCAGACGCCTCATCCTCATCCTTGCTGCTTCCTGTGCCATCCTCCTTGTCGCCCTTTTTGCCGTCATGCACGAATCCGGAAGCGAGCTCCCCCATCTGCCTTCCATCGCAGACCCTATGGCTGTTGCCCAATCCCAGGACGCCGTCCCTCATATTCAGGATCTGCCACAACCTTTCAACTACGCCGAAAAATACCGAATTTCATACGATGCCGTCCTGTCTAAGGATCAGGCCGTCATCGCCGCCGTCGAAGATCTCCACCTCAAAAAATTCGACAGCGCCCTCGAAAAGCTCAACGCTCTCTACGACCAATACGAAACTCACCCAAACTTCATGCGCCTGTATGTCCTCGCGCACCACGAACTAAAGCGCCATGACGATACCCTCCGCGCCCTCGACAAACTCCTGACCCTCGTCCCCGATGCCCTGCGGAGCAAAAGCATCCAGGAAGTCGTCTTCTTTCTCTTCGAGCAGAAAAGCCACTTCAAACCCACAATGGACGTCCTGAAAAACCACGCCTCAACCGAGGCTGGCATCGGCCTTTACGAAGCCATCATCAGCTCTCCCTTCAACCGCTTCGATTTGCGAAAAACACGCCTGCGAGAGGTCTTCGAAGCCATGCCTCAAGACGATATCCCGGAGTGGCGGCGTCTGGCTGTCCAACTCTGGACCATGCCAAGAGATCAATGCAGAGAGCGCCTCAGAATTCTGACCGCCATCGCCGCCAGCGATATCCCGCCAGCGACGCTCTACGAAGCCATCATTAAACCCATCCACAATAATAATGCACGCGAGTGCAAAGGGAAGGGGCGTTTTGGCAAAGATTTCGACTGCAATACCTGCATGCGGGCCTGGCTCAGGGACACGCACAATTCGCTCAAAACTCAGCTCGAAATGCCACCCGAAGTACAAACACAGCCAGACTAACCTGCGTTGCCACATCACTTTGGGCAGGTGGCATCGTTATGTGGTGCGCATCCAAATTCCCCTCCTTTGGAGGGGTGGCGCGAAGCGCCGGGGTGGTTCTTTTGCAAGAACCGATCTAACCCCTCACGGAATCAATCACCCCTCCAAATGGTTGTTTTTTTGTTGACAACCTTGACTCAATGATCCTGTCCGCTATTTAAACAAACAATACAGTTGCGCATGCGTATTCGAACCGCAGGGAGAATAGCGGGCGCCGTGCCCGTATTTGCGCGCCGCGCAAATAGGGCGCGTTCTTTCAAAGCAGACAGAAAAAGGTCGAGGTGAGCCATGAAAAGATTTCTAATGTTTTTTTGGATTTGTACACTGCTTGCTCTAAACGCTTGCGGATATGATGGCTTTGCTGGCAAGTACTGGGATGGCAACTATGAAGACGAATCTGCAATTATCGTTGATAACGAAGAAGATGCCGAGGTCGAGCCCAATCGTTTTGTAAACGTTCTCGCCAGCCCGCTGTCTACCTTTGGTGCCGATGTCGATACGGCATCGTACAGCATATTCCGGCGCGCCGTCACAGAAGCCCGGAATAACTTTGGTCCCCTGCGAACGGAAGAGATGCTTAACTACTTCCGCTACGACTATCCGCAGCCAGAGGAAGGTGCGCCTTTTTCTGTCTCAGCAGAAATGACGCCCTGTCCGTGGAATGCACAGACCAAACTGCTTCGCATTGGGCTTGCCACACGCCGAATCCCGGCAGAGGAACGTCCCGCATCAAACCTCGTTTTCCTCGTCGATGTGTCGGGTTCCATGAGCGGCCATGACAGATTGGATCTGCTCAAACAGGGGATGCTTCTTCTCGTCGATCAGATGCGCCCGGTGGATCGCATTTCCATCGTAACCTATGCCTCCTCGCAGAAGCTTATCCTCGACGGCGGCACTTACGACGATCGCGAGAGCATCCGAAGAGCTATCAATAGCCTCAACGCAGGCGGTTCCACCAACGGCGGAAGCGGCATCATCATGGCCTACAATGTTGCCCAGAAACACTTTGTCGAGGGCGGCAACAACAGAATCATCCTCGGCACAGACGGCGACCTGAATGTCGGAATCACGAGCCCGGCTGAACTCAAAAAACTCGTCGAACAAAAACGCGACGCAGGCATCTTCCTCTCCGTGCTCGGCTTCGGCGTCGGAAACCTGAAAGACCGCAATATGACGGCACTCGCCAAAAACGGCAACGGGAACTACAGTTACATTGATACCATTACCGAAGCCCAGAAAGTGCTCGTTAACGAAATCAGCGAAACACTTTTCGTAGCCGCAAAAGATGTCAAATTTCAAATCGAATTTAACCCCGCCAGCGTGAAAGGCTATCGGCTCATCGGCTATGAACTCCGAAAACTCAACGACAGAGACTTCAACGACGACCGAAAAGACAGCGGCGATATCGGCGCCGGCCACCAGGTCACCGTGCTCTACGAAATCGTCGATATCCACTCTGCCTACCCCATCCCAGACGCCAACATCAAAAATCCAAAGCCCAGCACCGTCCCCGGCGATGCATGGTTCTCGCTCAGTATCCGCTACAAATCTCCTGAAAGCAGCATCAGCCAGCTTCTGACCTACCCCATGGATCTGACAATTTGGCGCGACGCACTCTCATCCGACATGATCTTCGCAAGCGCCATCGCCCAGGTCGCAATGATACTAAGCAAATCCGAATTCGTCGGCAGCGCCACGCTGAGCAGCGTCCTTGCCCAACTCCAGTCTGTCCCCGACTTCACCCAGGATATCTACAAAAACGAATTCATCCAACTGGTGAAGAAATTGCCAAACCTCACGGGCAAATAGCAAAGGGTTGCCTCTGTTGAAAGGGCAGACATGCAGGTCTGCCCTTACTTCAATTTTGCTTCGAAAAAATCATCCAAAGGCAACAAGTTTTGCCCAAAGTGATGCGCAGCATCGTAGTGGAGTGGGGAACGGGTTCAGCGATACTTCGTATCGCAGGGGGTGTGGGGGAGCAAGCTCCCCCACGAAAAAAACTTCTATGGATACTGCAGCTGGAGCTGGTGTTTTCCGCT
>WQTY01000044.1 GCA_009786045.1 Pseudomonadota bacterium
CAGAAACGAATGACGCCAGAGGAAATTCAGGATTTGATGCCACCCGTAAAGCGTTGCAATGAAACGGCGGGTGCAGATACAGGCCGCCGTAAATCTTCGCCTGAACAAACGGTGGTTTCTGATGGGCACAGCAAGGCACTGAAGAAGGCGCCCACTGCGCGTGAGAGCCAGCAGGCGACAGCGGTCGATTTGGCACGGCGACTCCAGCAGAAGCAGACGCCATCCATAGAGACAGAGCGAGTCAAACCGGCTGAGCAAAGCCAGTCATCCGCTAAGAAACCGGAAGCGGCACGGGATGGCGCAGGCAGCGGTTCAAAAAAAGCCAGTACCGGCGCACAAAGTGTCGAAACCTCTGAAACAGAGGCGCGTCGTTCGACGCCTTCTCAGGCCCCGATTATCTCGAAAAAGGCCTCCCAGGAGGTGCGGAATCTTCACTCGGTGAACGACGCAAATTCTGTCTATACGCGTCAGAAATCGCAGTCTTCCCAATCCAGGCGGGCACCGGCCGGGTTTAATCCGCTCAACCTGAGTCCGTCGAAATATCCCACGCTTTGCCGTTTTGGGCGCAATCTTCTGGCGGAGGCTCAGAGCGGCCGCATTGCCCCGGTCATCCAGCGAGACCATGAAATTGCGCAGCTGATCGACATTCTGAATAAGCGCCGCAGCAACAATCCGATTTTGATTGGCGAAGCCGGGGTGGGCAAAACGGCGATTATCGAAGGGCTTGCGCTTCGCATGGCGCAGCATGAAGCACCGCCGAGCCTGAATCAGCACACGATCATTGCGCTGGATCATGGTGCCATGCTTTGTGGCACACAGCTTCGAGGCGCCGTCCAGGAGCGCATCCACGCCATCAAATCCGAGGTTCGCAACGCCAACGGTCACATTATTCTGTTTCTGGATGAAATTCACAGCTGGTTGTCATCCTCGCCCGGGGATCCCAACACGGATGCCGCCCTTGAACTCAAGATCGCCCTGTCGCGCGGAGAATTGATGTGCATCGGCGCGGCAACTCCGGCAGAGCTTCGCCGTGCATTTGATTCGGATCCTGCCTTTGAGCGCCGTTTTGATTTTATCGAAGTCAAGGCGCCCGACGCCAAGACTTCCATCGACATCATTCGCCAGGGCATCATCCGGCAATACGCAACGCACCATGGCGTTGAATACGAAGATACTGCCATTGTGTCGGCCGTCAAGCTGGCGGATCGCTATATCCAGGAACGGGCCTTGCCGGATAAAGCGCTGTCCGTGCTGGACAGGGCAGGCAGCTTCTGCGTTCGCTCGGGCGATACGCGCGTTGACACGCGCCATGTGGCGCATGTCATTTCGCAGGTGACAGAAGTTCCCGTCGAGCGCCTTCTCATGACAGAAAAGCAGAAACTCATGCAGATGGAGACGCTCCTGGGCAGGCGCCTGGTGGGCCATGAAGCCAATGTGGCCAAAATGTCCCAGGTCATTCGCCGCAATCATGCAGGGTTTGGCGCTCAGCGCCCCATTGGCAGTTTTCTCTTTCTCGGCCCAACCGGCGTAGGCAAAACGGAAGCGGCGAAGGTTCTTGCCGACTTCCTTTTTGGCTCGGACAAGAATATCGTACGCTTTGACATGAGCGAATACATGGAGAGCCATGCCGTCGCAAAGCTTATCGGCGCCCCTGCCGGATACGTGGGTTTTGATGACGGCGGCCTGCTGACAGAAGCGCTTCGAAAACGCCCCTACCAGATCGTGCTTTTTGATGAGATAGAGAAAGCACACCCGGATATCATGAACATCCTCCTGCAAATTCTCGATGAAGGCAGGCTGACCGATGCCAAAGGCCGGCACGTCAACTTCTCAAATGCTGTCATCATCATGACGAGCAACCTCGGTGCACAGGATGTCATGCGCGCCACGCGCAAAGGCATCGGTTTTGACCGAAAAATCGATTCACTCAGCCCCTCCGAAGCAGAGCAAATCATTCTCAAGGCCGCCCTGGCACGATTTTCACCCGAACTCTGGAACCGCATCGAAGAGAAGCTCGTCTTCCACCCCCTCAGCATCGATCAGATCGAACGCATTGCTTCGCTGCTGCTCCTCGACTCAGGTCGCCGGCTCTTCGATGACAAACACATTCGCCTGCACTTTGACGAAGCCTCAATCGTCCCCTACCTCCTCTCCCATGGCGGTTTTGACCCCAACTACGGAGCCCGGCCGATGCGCAAAACGATCCAGTCACTGATCGAGTCGCGCATCGCAGAGTGGATCCTGGCACACGACGCTCTGCCCGACGCCTTGCATGTCAACGTCGAAGATGAAACCGTGATTGTTCGTCTCTAATCAAGGGAACAACAGGGCAGACACGCAGGTCTGCCCTTACATTTTTGCCCAAAATTCACGTTTCCTGAGATGGTTTCTCGCTTGCGAGAATGATGAAATTTTAGAACTCAATGGCCCTGCCACACCCCTGCCGGGCAGATATTATCTGCCTGGGAGACGCATCGCCTGTGAGAAATAAATGCCGCATCTTTGACTTGTTTTGTCATGATTTTTTCGTGACCACAATTTCTGGTGCACTTTACAGCACCATGCCACGCCAGCCCACCCAAAAAACCTGCGCCTGAAGTGGCACACAAAAATCGTGTGTGGGTTTATTCACGCTGTTCTCTGAACGCGGCGACCCCCAAAGACCACGTGCTGTCGGATAAACCCTGATCATGGTATTTTCATGTGCCCATATTCCAGCATCATCAGCAGATAACCGACCAACAAACAATAACCTTTGTAATTTAAGGGATTTTTAAATTTGGCATATGTGCTGAACAAATGATGTCGTGTTTTGTCAGTCTGGTTTCTTTTGATTTTTAAAATCGTAGTTTCTTTTGTTCAGTATATGTCATTGCAAATGAATTTAATTCGCTTGCGAAATTGTCGGCGAAAATCATGCCTTATTTTTCATGATCGTAAAAAATGTCTGCAAATATGCCGTAGGGCGTAGCACGCTACGCCCGTACGATTTGGCACATCACCATGGCGGGCGGCAGATTGCCGCCCCCTACATGACCTGGGGATTTTGGAAAACTTATTTCCCCAAAATCGCCCACTCAACTCACGAAAAACTCTCAGACAAAAAACTTATTGTGATAATTTCGTGAGTACTCTTTCTATCAATGCAGGGTATGTGGCCAAAAATAATGCACGTTGCCACTCTACCCACAAGCGATACAAAGTATCGCAGGGGGTGTGGGGGAGCTGGCTCCCCCACTCTATAATTTCTCAGCAAGTGTCTGGCGGTATGCTTCCTGCTCGATGACACAATCGTTATCGCAGGGCAAAAAAGATGCAGTGGATTGCTTAAGAATGACCTGAGTATGGGGTGGCGTTTTGCGGAGCTCGCTGACCCAGAGCCGAATGTTGTCGATGGCCTGATCCACATCCTGGCAGATGTGATCGACGAGTCCCAGGCGCCGAGCCATTTCTGCGGAAAACTGTTCTCCGCTCATGATGTACTGCATCGCCACTCTTGGCTGTATGCAATGCCTGTGTGCCCATATCAGGCCACCTGCTCCGGGTACGATACCCAGCCTGGCTTCAGGAAAGCCAAACCGTGCAGCTGGTGTTGCCCAGACGGCATCGGCGGCGGCACAGAGTTCGGCACCCAATCCGAGGGCCACGCCGCTTACGAGCACAATGATGAAGAGTTTCGAAGTTCTCAGCCGGTGTACGACATGCCGTTGACGCATGAGGTGCTGGAGGATCTCGTCCTGGGTCCAGTCAAGACGCTCGGATTGATCGGCACCTGCCGAGAAGATGGGCGTACCTTTGGACGAGACTTTTTGGCTTGTGATGAGAATGGCACGCACCTCCCCAAACAATGGTTCGACTTCAGATAGCATGTTGTCAAAAGCCTCAATGGCGACTTTACCAAAGGCGTTGACTTTTCCGATGTCCAGGTCAACGCGTGCAAGCCCTTCCGAATCCATATCCCATTTCATGCCGGGTTCTCCGTTTTTATTTTTTTGTGGGGGAACCTGCTCCCCTCCCCCTGCAATGCTACGCACTGCTTGTGGGCAGAGGGCGAAATGATTCATTAAAAAAAGCGCGGAGGAAAATCCAACCGCGCTCTTGAATGCAGGCATGAATCGAGGGCTCAGAGTCCACAATCGATCTGATACATGGCCTCGTCTCCTTCTAATTTTATCAGGCTCAGGAGCTGGCAGCGATACTCTTCGCAATCTTTTCGCCCGTTGCGATCATTATCAATACCATCGGTACAGAGTAGTTTTTCCAGCGCCAAAATAGCTGCGCGCTCAGAGGCTGGGAGCGTGCTGAAGTTCAGAGGCCTGTCAGGGGGTTCCTGTGTGAGGCCGCCGGGAGGATTGCAATAATCAAATCCCTTGCAGGCAGGATCATCACAATCAATGAGGCCATTGAGGTCATTATCGATCCCATCGGAACACAGTTCCTCGGTGTTCTCAGGTACTGCGGGCTTTACGAGATTAACGCAATACTCCACTGCCTCTCTGTTGCATCCTGGTCTATCCAATGCAGGATTTGAGCTGTTGCAAAAAGTATTCAGCCTGCTGCACGAATAATCAGCGCAGTCGGTGAAACCGTTGCCATCATTGTCAATGCCATCCGAACAGGCTTCGAGGGTATCTTCTGGCCCGCAGCTATCGCCGCAGGTGAATCGTCTGCAGTATTCGATAGCCTCTGGCGAGGCACCGCGGTTAGCCCGTGTGCAAGTATGGGAAGCACAGTCGGTGTAGCCATCGCAATCGTTATCAATGCCGTCGGAACATGCCTCCAGAGAGGTCTCCGGGCCAGTGCGAATACAGCAGGCAGGGCTGCCCTTGCAGGCGTTATCCTGGCAATCGACAAAGCCATTGCCGTCATTATCCTTTCCATCCGAACATGTATAGATGTCGGTTCCATCGGGGCATGTCGGACAGCATGGCTTGATAAGCATGCAAATAGGATGTACGCAATTGGCCGAACTCTGGCTGCAAAAAGAGACGACACTCTCAAGGAATTGGATGGAGCCATCCGCCTTCCTGATGTGCGGGCAAACGATCATGCCCGGCCCTGGGTTCTCTGGGGTACCCAGCTCCAGACAGCCAGGGTCATCGCAATCGATCAGTCCGTTGCCGTCATTATCAATGCCATCGGAGCATAGCCGCACCGTATTTTCGGCCTCTGCATGCTTTGGCAGCCGCTCTGGTTCCTGCTCAAGACGACAGCCTGCCAAAGCGAATGCAACCACCATGAATATGAGACCCCGCGATTTCGATAGAGACTTTCTCACAAATCTTCCCTCATTTCGGTGAGCAAACTTCCCGGCATGCTGCCAGGAAACACTGCCACCTTCTATTCCATCAGGCTACACCTGACAAGGGCCTTTTCATGATTAGAAGACGATTCAAGCCAAAGCCCGTACTGAACGCGCATCGTCTCTCAGGCAGCTTTCGCCTTCTCTGACATCACCCTGAGCTTCGTTCGAAAAAGCCTCAAGGTCGACAATCATTGCTCCCCGAAGCTGCCAGGCTCGCAGGTCTTCTCGCCGCCATTCGGAACGCATGTAAGTCTGGTGAGAAAGCCTGGCAGAAGAGAGGCTGGCAATAGCCATACATGACTTTGGAACAGCGGCTGCGCAAAGATCGGCAGAATCGAGATTGGCGCCACCAAGATTCGCATTCAGCATGTTCGAATAACTCATGTTGGCTGCAAGCAGGGTGACATCTGTCAGATCAGCGCCTTCAAAGTTTCCTGCCTCTAACTGAGCCCAGGCCATTGTCGCCCAATTGAGCTTTGCGTGAGACAAATCCAGCCATGCTCCCCTCACACCGCGCAGGTTGGCTCGTATCAGGCAGGCATCCGAGAAATTGACACACTCGAGATTCGCAGATTCCATCCATATGTCCGGGGCATTGACACCCGACATATTTGCCCCCAGGCAGTCTGTCTCCTCAAATCGAGCCCGAATCAACAAGGCATCTGAAAAATCTGTCGCATGCGCCTTCGCCCGGGTTAAGTCTGCTCCCTCAAAATTTGCGCCGCAGGCATTCGCCCAACTCAGGTCTGCCCCCTTCATGTCGGCATGTGCAAATGTCGCATCCTTAAGATTCGCCCTTGAAAAAGACGACTCTTGCAGTGTGGCCCCTGACAGGTTGGCATCCAAAAAAGAAGCACCGGCAAAATTGCACGACGAAAGAAAACACCCCTGCAGATCCGCCCCATTCAAATTAACACGCTGAAAATCTCGCTTGCCCTGCCCAAAAGCTTCCAACAGTTCCTCTCGCACCAACTTCTTCAACACAAGGCCTCCTGCCGACCAACCAGACGCGATCACGTGTGTCTCCATGACATCTGCCCACGCCCTCTGGGCATGATATGCGCATCAAGTACGAGATGCAAGCAGGTATCCCACAAAAATTACATTTTGATAAAAACTGCCGATAAGTAGCACCTTCACCCACCCGCAGCGCATACGGCGGTTCTTGTACTTTTCAGACCGTCTAAAATCGTATATGAAGTCAGAGCATCGCGGTTTGTATTGGGTCAGACCGCCGAAATCTATGCTGGGTGGAAGCGTTATGAATCGGGCAATGATTCTGTGTTGGGCTGTTGGGCTGGTTTTCCTTTCGGCGAGTTGTCAGCCGGCTCATACGCCATCGCGTCAGATTTTCGACGAAGCAGAAGAGGCCTATCGCAGTGGACAGTATGACCTTGCCCACCGCCGTTACGAACAATTCCTTAAGCAAAATCTGGATTCTCAGCTGGCACGGCTTTCGGAGCGGCGCATGCTTTCAATTGAGCGTGAGATTGAGTCTGTCATGAACATTAAGTCAGGCCCCCGGCCAGTCTATGCAAATCCGCAGGATTCTTCCACGCAGGCACCAACGCAGGAGCCACATATCTTTTTGGGCCGCGAACCGCTGTAGGGCATGGGGTTAGTTCACTGGTAAGGGTGGTTTCGAATGTCTCCTCGACAAGTCCTCATTCACTACGCAACGGCTTCAAAGCCGACAGGTATGCGCAGTGTTGTGCTTTACATACTCTCTTTGCCCCTGATGGCATTGTTGTCATGGGGGATTTTGGAGCCGTCGTATGGCATCACCCCCGATCAGCCCGGCGGAATACCGCTCGAAATGGCCTTTTGGCTGACCTGTCTGGCCTCGGCATTTTTGTCCTTTTTCGTGATGGAAGTGTTGTTCCGCCGCCAGGATATCAAGTTTTTATCGCAGCACCCGATTTTGCCGCAGGCAATTTTTGCGCTTCGGATGCGACAGACATTTTTCGGCATCCTGCGGTCGTCCCTGCCGATGGCGGCATTCTGGTTTCCCCTGTCACTGACGCATCCAATGCTGGGCCTTATGTGCCTTGGGGTTTGGGTGGGGGGATTGTGCCTTTGTGTGGCGGTATCCGCTGCAACCATCATGTATGTGGGGCAGTCAACGCTTGAACCGTCGACGACAAGACAGGCGGCAGCTTCGAAATTTACAGCAGCGCCTGCCATAGCGCTGGCGATATCCCTGATCCTCGTGCTGCTGCTAAAGTTGCTTGGAGAGGCCTTGCTCAAGCCTCAGGCCATGGATGCTGCCATGACAGCATCCGGCATTGTCATGGGTGCTTTTGCAGCTTCAATGGGCTATGCTTATGTCGTGTTTTCGCGCCGTTATTATGCGGTATTGGCCAATTTTTCAGATAACGACATGGTGCTTCTCAATGCGCACTATGCCTACATTGATGACAAGCCCCGAATGAGGATGCTCGAAGCCCCGTCTGTGCGATCGCTGCTTGTCACCAAGGACATTCTTCAGTTTCGGCGCCGCCACACGTCAACAATGCTCCTTATGGTGGGCATCGCTGTGCTGGGGGCTATCGCATTGTTTTCAACCCCATCCTATAGCCATGAGCTGTTTCTTCCGTTCCTGGCCGTGGCCCCTTATCTGATGCTGGTTCATCCATGGCATGTGCTTCAGAGTGAACGTTTTGAGACTGGCCTTCTCGATACGATGCCCATTGCTTCCGATGTTATCGCCCAGGCCAAACGCCTGGCATGTTTCCAGATTATGTTCCCGTATGTTGTCATGGCAACGCTTGGACTTGTTGTCCCGATGCTTTTTCACGGCCTGTGGCATTCGGCGATCCTGGCACTGGTATGCACCCCAGGCCTTTATATTGCCTCAACCTGGATCATGTCGCGGATGGTTTACCGCTTTGGGCAGGCGACGCGGCCTGTGACTTACCTTCTGGCCGCGTTGTTTGTCATTTCAGCCTTTGCGTTGCCCACGAGTATGATGTCATGAATTGCGTTTTGGATGTTCAGCAGATTACGAAGAAGTATGGCGAGTTTACGGCGGTCGATGGCTTGTCCATGCAAATCGCTCCTGGTGAATCGGTGGCGTTTATTGGCCCAAATGGCGCTGGCAAATCAACAACCATGCGGGCCATTGCCGGCATGACCCGGCTTGACGCCGGGAGCATTCGCATTATGGGCAATGATGTCAGCCAGGCACCTGTAGAAGCGAGACGCCATTTAGGCTTTGTGCCACAGGACATTGCCTTATATCAGCACCTGACGGGAGAAGAGCTCCTGACTTTTGTGGCTAAGATTCGTGGGCTTGATACACAGACATCACAGACCGCTATTGATGAACTTCTGGAGATCTGTGATCTTGGCCAGGCAAGACGCCGCCTCATCCGCGAATATTCCGGCGGCATGGCCCGAAAGGTTGCCATGGCAGCAGCCCTTGTCGCCAGACCAGAACTGGTCGTCCTGGACGAATCCTTCGTAGGACTTGACCCGGAGAGCACCTTCAGACTCAGCCAATATCTCAAACGCTACACCCAGGCCGGCGGCGCACTGCTTTTATCGAGTCATATCCTGGATATGCTTGAGCCGCTTTGTACGCGGTTTTTCATCCTGCACAAGGGCCAATGCGTTGGAGATTTTAGCAGGAATGACCTCAAAAACATGCCGGCGACGCCGGAAATGTCGAAACTCACGGCACTCTATTTGCGCTCAACGGAACAAACAGAACTCATGGACGCTTTTGCACAAAAGGAATAATCATGGCTAAAGTTGGTTTTTGGCTCTCCATGACACTCCTGCTTGTGATGGGCTGTGCGAAGTCACCAGAGCAAATCACCCTCCCCGTTGTGGGGAAAAACACCAACTTCAGGGAGGATCGCGTCAAGGGAATGGCGATCATATATGCCCAGTTTCCAGACATGAAACCCAATCTCCGGGATGCCTTCGAATCTCTCCCCCGCATGATCTTCGTTTCTGATATTGCCCGGCACCGGGCCTACGATGACAAGATGCTCCCCATCGGCAGCCATCAGACCACATTAAAACTCTCTGATATCGCTTTTGTTCTGTCTGTCATCGACATCCAACCAACGGATCGCGTTCTGGAAATCGGCACCGGCACCGGGTATCTTACTGCACTCCTGAGCCGCCTCGCGGATCAGGTCTTCAGCGTCGAGATCAACGAATACCTCTCCGAAATCGCCCGGCAGAACATTAACCGCCTCAACATCGACAACGTTAAATTCCTCTCGGCAGATGGCATTCTGGGCTGGCCTCGCAACGCGCCCTACGATGTCATCATCGTGACTGCATCCCTCAACGCCATCCCCGATGCTTATCTTTTACAGCTCAAGGACGGAGGGCGGCTCGCCATTCCCCTAAACGATCCCCAGGGACATACGATGTGGCGCATTTATCACCTTGTCGACACTGCACTCCAGGAAGTGGCTTCAAGACCAAGTCAAATCCCTGAAATCATTACAAATTCATTGAATTAAAAGGATAATTTTATGAAATGCAAACGTTGGCCATCATCGCCACAAGGCGATGCCATGACGGGCGGATTGCCATCCGCCCCTACAGGTGGTCATTGAGGCAACGATGTTTTCGTAGGGGCGACCGTCCTCGGTCGCCCGTGCGACGCAGTCGCAAGAGCGGGGCGTTGCGGGGCCGGCGACTGAGGCCCCGCTATGGGGGTAGACGCGTATCGGCCACGCCCCCTTTCACAAAGGGGG
>WQTY01000045.1 GCA_009786045.1 Pseudomonadota bacterium
CGGCATACTCACCATCCGTTATCACAAAAATATAGACACCGGCAATTGGATGGAACCTTCAAGGCTTCACGAATGCACGATCACCGTCGATGCTCGGCAAGACTATATTGTGGACTGTGTCGATATTGGCCCGGTTTATGATGACGATGATGACTAAGCGTTGATTTGTGAGACTCTCCTGCGTCAGCATAGCCTCTCACTTCAGGGTTGAGGGTAGGACATTTTTGCAAATCACAGTTTTGACCCAAAATACTGCTTTTTCCCCCTCCTCCCACCTACAAGCGATGCGGTACATCTGCGGCACAGTTTTAGCATGATTCCTTGGGGCATTGTGTACCAGTCTACCCCATCTTCGGTTAAGGAGCCCAAACCATGAAACAGTGTCTCTTATTAGCATCTATCCTGCTTCTCTTCGTGTCCAGCCTGGCATTTGCGCGCACTGTGATCGACCCCGACCGCATTCCTCCGGCCGAAGAGCAGAACAAATCTGAGGGCCAGGAGAAAGCAGGCCCCAAACCGGTTTATGTCAAAGGGAGCCAAGTCACTTGCACGGTTTCCATAGGGTATTTTGACGAAAAAGCAGACACCATGCTAGATGGATGGGCAGAGGGTACCGCCGAATGCCCCAAAAATGCCATTAAGGCTGCCGAGATAAAAGCCTGCGAGAAAATTCTCAAAACCAAGAACAAGTCAGCCATCAAAAAATGCGCCGAAAGCGATCTCTCCTATGAGGGCGTAAGCTGCAATATTGGCGGCGTAGACGTGGATTGCTTTTATAGTGATTACCAGGATCTCTGCTATGAGTGTTAGACGATGGCGCTCCCTGCGATGCTGACGGAGTGCTTGTAGAAGGGCAAATGGTACGGGTGCAGCGTGCTGCGCCCCTGCAAAGCGGGATATACTCAAATGCATTGGTTTTTTCTTTGCACAGGCGACAGATGACATGGTCTACAAGACAAAACCCGTCCAGGCACCGTCGTCTTCTGATATTCTTTCGATAACGCTTGAACCGCCTTCATCCTGTTCACCAAACACGGACTGGATGGTTGTGTCGTGCGAAGATCGCAATGAAAGTGAAGACGATTCCGAGATTTTAGCCCTGCGAGACCATCCTCAGCTGCGCGGGAATTATGATATCCTTCGACGCATCGGACGTGGTGCGCAGGGGGCCGTCTATTCGGCATTTCACAGCGCGACTGGCACAATCGTCGCCATCAAGGCGCTGTCATTTCGAGAAATCGCCGACTGGAAAGCCTCTGATCTTTTCATGCGCGAGATTGCGCTGCTTAAGTCGATGCAAATTGAGGGCACACCGCGCTATATCGACGCCATCGACGCCACTGCCAGCCCACTGCCCTATTACTTCCTTGTCCAGGATTATATCCCGGGCAAAACACTCCAGAGCATGCTCGACGGAGGCAAAAAGTTCTCCACCCAGGAAGTGATCGCCATCGCGCTCGCGATCATCCCCATCCTCGAAAAGCTCCGAAGCTATTCTCCGCCGATTGTGCATCGGGATATTAAGCCTTCGAACATCATGATGACGCCCCAGGGCGACATCTATCTGATCGACTTTGGCGCCGCCATGTTCAGCGAGCGCCGCACGGGTGGATCGACGTTCGCAGGCACAGCCGGTTACATGGCCCCCGAACAGTGCATGGGCACATCCACCCCGGATTCCGACGTTTACGGGCTGGGCGCCACGCTCATTCACCTGCTCACAGGCATTGCGCCCTACAAGATGCAGATGCTGGAGCGTTCTGCCATCGTTCCAAAAACGAAGAAAAAGCAGTCTTTTCTGGCCTTGTTGCAAAAACCCTTCTCTGCCCTTGCGGACACCATCCGAAAACGAAGCAGATCAGGCCGAAAAAAACGCGCGTCTTCCTTCCCTTGTGCCATGACACTACGATTTAAACCTCATCTTCCCAGGGCAACACCCCAGTGGCTCGTGGAACTGCTCGAAGTCATGGTGTTGCCTTATCCCAACCAGCGGGTCAAAAGTTTAAATCGTTTGGTGCGTGCCATACGCACCATCGGCCGTGCCAAACTCGACAGCCATTCCATGCATGCTGATACCGCAGCGCGCCTGGAGAGCATGAAAAAACTAGGGCATGAGTATATCATTCCTGATGATATAACCACTCTGTGGTTAATCTTGGTTGCACCATCGTTCATCTTTGTGCCAGCGTTCATCTTTACTCAATTCTATTTTCTGCTCTATTATTTTGAGAAATTCATTTTTTATTTTACCTTAGGCATGCTTTTTGTTCCAGTATTGCTGCTTGTCTATAGAAGAATACTTTTCAATACAGCCAATGGGGTAGATCCCATGCAGGGTGTATTAAAACGTTACAGGTCGGCCACAGAGCCGACTGCACTTGCCCTGCCACGCACGAAAAGCAGCGTGCACGAAAATCAGGCATGGGACATCAGCTGGAAAGAGAGTGAGCCTGTCGAGCCATCACGCGACAAGCAACGATGAATTTGGAAACGAGGCCAGTGCGTACCCATTGCTTTCACTCAGCAAAGGCGACAGAGTATATGGTTCACAACACAAAATCCGCCCGGGAGCCTTCATCATCTGACACCCTTTCGATAACGCTTGAACCGCCGTCGTCCTGTTCACAAAGTACGGACTGGATGGTTGTGTCGTGCGAAGATCGCCATGAAAGTGAAGACGATTCCGAGATTTTAGCCCTGCGAGCCCATCCGCAATTGATAGCGCTTAAGCCATCATCTGGTGATACTCTCGCCTGGCGCGAAGAAAACACTCCCGACATCGGAGCCCTGCCTACCCATCCGCAATTGACAGCGCTTAAGCCATCATCTGGCGATACTCTCGCCGGTCGTGAAGAAAATACCCCCGAAATCAAAGCCCTGCGTGTCCATCCGCAATTGGCCAATCGATACCGAATCCTCCGCACCATCGGCCGCGGCGCACAAGGAACGGTCTACGAAGCACGCGACCTTCACACGGGCGAGATCGCCGCCATCAAGGCGCTGTCATTTCGAGAAATCGCCGACTGGAAAGCTTCCGAGCTTTTCATGCGCGAGATTGCGCTGCTTAAGTCGATGCAAATCGAGGGCACGCCGCGCTATATTGAAGCCATCGACGCCACCGCCAGCTCGCAGCCCTACTACTTTCTCGTCCAGGAGTTCATCTCTGGCAAAACACTCCAGGACATGCTCGACGAGGGCAAAAAGTTCTCCACCCAGGAGGTGATCGCCATCGCACTTGCGCTCATCCCAATCCTGGAAAAACTCAGACGCTACTCGCCGCCGATTGTACATCGGGATATTAAGCCATCGAACATCATGATGACGCCCCAGGGAGACATCTACTTGATCGACTTCGGCGCTGCCATGTTCAGCGAGCGCCGCACGGGTGGATCGACGTTCGCAGGCACGGCCGGTTACATGGCCCCCGAACAATGCATGGGCACCTCTACGCCGGATTCCGACGTTTATGGGCTGGGTGCCACGCTCATTCACCTGCTCACGGGCATTGCGCCCTACAAAATGCAGATGCTGGAGCGTTCAGAAATCGTCCAAGACAAGAAGAAAACAAAGAACACTCCATCCTTTCCAAGCAGCATGACATTGCGATTCAAACCCCATCTCCCAGAGGAAACACCCCAGTGGCTTGTAGAACTGCTAGAAGTCATGGTGTCGCCTTACCCCAACCAGCGGGTCAAAAATCTAAACCGCCTCGTTCATGCCATACGCACCATCGGTGGTGTCGAACTCAATGGCCATTCCGTGCACATGGACGCCGCTGCGCACCTGAAAAGCATGGAAACCATGACTTATCAGCCTGCCATTCCTGATAGTACTCTTTATTGTCTATTTGCTGCTGGAATCTACCTTGGTATTAGCTCAATTTTCAGGCAGTACATACTAACGTACGAGTCAAGCCAATATGCAACATTTTTAACATTTTTAACGCTTTTTCTGATTCTGTTCTTTTGTATTTTTTTTCTGACTATACACAGAATTCATTTATTTAAAATGGCTATCGACGAACAACATGATGAACTGCTTAAGCCATTCTGGGGCACAACGCCACCAAAATCCTCCTCCAACCAATCGGATCCAGATCCATAAACCGGAATCGTATAGGCTTTCTGATCTTGTGCCGGAACCGCTTCTTGCATTTCTTGAAAAATTGTTCGAATGCGGTAGCAAGTAGAATGATGCTCTTACGACGTCGAATAGAGCGCGAAAAATCGCGCCCTTCCAGATAAACATGGTGCAAGACCTGGTAAAGGCCGGGCATGAAATCCGCCACACAAAAAAAAGGCGCGGCGTATCTGCGTGTCGCAGATAGCCGCGCCCGCACCGCGTATTGCTCGCCTGGGCGAGCAATAGCGGGCGTTCCAAAGAGTCAGATTTATCCGCCGGCGTGTATGGGTCGCCTGTCACCGCTTCGTGGATAGGGCAAGCACGGTGTGGGATTTTCTGGAGATTGTGGTTTATCCTGGGCACGTGTTGGGCCGAGCTGCCGGACGAGTGCTTCCATGCAGGCGGCGACTTCGTGGGTGGGGGCCAGGGCGTAGGCCTTTTCGTAGGCGCGCAGGGCGCGGCGCAGGAGGCTTTGGCCACTCGTAAAGCGGAACTGCTCAAGGTAGGTGTTGGCCAGGTAGACCCAGGCTTCGTCGTCGCGCGGGTTGAGCTGCGTGACTTCATGCAGGTGGCGAATGGCTGACTCGATGACGGGCAAGGTTGCGGGGCGGATGAGCGCCAGGGTGATGCCCAGATTGGCTTTGACCGATTTGATGGCTTCGTAGTCTTCGGCGGCGCGAAGCAGGTCGAGCGAGGCTTCGAAGCAATGTACGGCAGCTTCGTCTTGTCCCAGATCGCGGTGGGTCATGCCAATGAGGTTTAGTGCCTGAGCAGACAAGACTTTGGAAAACGCCGTTTGCAGCGTGCGCTCGTGGACGGGCCAGACGATAGGGGCCAGGACGCGCATCACCGTTTCGTTGTCGCCTTCGTCGTAGGCGTCGTGCGCGTAGTCGAGGAGATCCGAGAAGAATTGCTCCGGCATGAGCCGAACGTCGATGCGCCCCGGGACGAAATCCCGCATATCTTCAAAATAGTTTGCAAAAGCGCCGTCCGGCTGTTCGATGAAAAGGTTGAGTTTGGGAATGCCGTACTGGGCGCAGATGGGCGCGACGTGCGCCAGGGCTTTTTCATCGGCACGGTCGGTGTTGGCCAGGACAAAGAAGACGGTTTTGTCTTTGACCAGTTCGGCGATGGCCTCAATGGCCCTGTCGACATTTTCGACGGCCATTTCGAGGGGCTCGAAGATGCACAGGGCGCGCTCACCGATGCGCTGAGCCACCGCACCATGCGACAACGTTGCGCTCTGCATGCCATTTTTGAGGGCGTTTTCGGCGATGATGAGATTGGATTCGTTGGTGGCAGAGACGTTGCCCCGCGGTACAACGTGATTTGCCAGGAGGTATTCGAAGTATCTCACCCCAAGTTCGCAGCCTGCGTCGCCAAGAATTCTCGGCCTGGCGAGCGAGAACTGAACGCGTTCCGCAAAGGCCGAGCGCTGCCGCGACTCGAGCGCTTCAATGCGCTGAACTTCGATAAGTGAGGCCAGTGTCATGGTCGCTTTGGGTGTGGCCATGGGGTCAGGCTGGGCGTCGGCGTTTTCAAAGAGCCTTCCAACATCCCAGTCTTCGTCTGCCAGCGGCTCTGCCACTCCCTCGGGCATACCTCCGAACGTTTCGATGTTGAGCCAGGGTTCACTCGTGTCTCGCCTTACTCTGAGCACAGAGTCACCGGAGTGCTCACCCGCTGCCAGGCGCCTGTTTCCTCGCCCTTTGCTTCGACCCGCCGTATTCTGCCGCCCACGAACGATACCCAACGTTGTGGCCGTGGCGATCATCGAAACACCAAGCGTTAAGCATAATTCAAACAACACCGAAGGCCTCCATGCCCAATTGCCGAAACCCGGCAATGCAAAAAATTCGCGCATCCTGCGCTGCTTAGAGCAATGTCTAACACAAATACGCCCAGGTGCAAAAATTCTTTTCACGAGGGGATAAACGAGGCATCAAACAGGCTGTAGATCAAATCCGTTTCGAAGCCGAAGGCATCTGTCTGCAGCGCTCTCAGTCTCAGGAGGGTCGCCATGACATGGGCGTAGTCGTTGGGGAGGATATTCTGGCATCCCAGCGAAGCCGCTTCGTGCGGCGGGCAGGTGTGGATGTTGATTTTGATGTTCAGATGGTTGGTGAAGTTTGGCTGGCGGTGTGCAATGGCGACATTTGCCTGGGCAATATCGTGTTCGTCGAGATCGAGGCTTTGATCGCGGCTTCGAATGATTTCGATGGGGGCTGTGCCTTCGAGGGCAATGTACTGGATGCTATGGGGCTGCCTGTCGCAGACCCAGTCGCAGGGCCATTGGCATGAAGCTTCGAGGACGGCCTGGATATGCAGCTCGGCATGGGTTCGGTGGCGCCCGATGCGAAAAAAGTACTGCCCGTCGCAAAGGTGCGCTGTACCCTGTGGCCAGATGTGGTTAGGGCTGACGACACCCTCAAAAGCAAAAGCGCGCTTTTGCGGTTCGCGCCAGAAAAGAACCATAAGGGCGTCGCAGAAGTGGCTTTTCCTGGCGCAAAAGTGGTCGCGCTCGCCATATGTCTGAGCGGTAAAATAGGCGGCGCTGTCCGTTTGCTGCCAGAGGTGCCCCCCCTGGCGCGCCATGCCTCGAATGGCCAGCAGCTGTGGAACAGAAGGCGTCGTGGAAACGATGCCGCCGAGGGCGGCGACGATCTCGCAGCACCGGTCATGAATGGCTGCCTCGGTTTGGCGCCCATCCAGCAGAATGCGGCTGTCGAGGTATGGCCCAATGAGGACAATGCCAAGGGCAGGGTATTGCCTGATCAGGCAAAGTCTGGTCTCGGCAGTCAGGATACCGTCAGGCGGCAGACCGTGGCCATTTTGGCATTCAGCCAAGCGCTGTGCCATGGCAACGCCCTCATATGAAACGCATCCAAGCATTTTGCTCAATCGTCGCCACCAGTCCGGCCTGAGCCCAAGGGCGGCATTGATGCGTGCGGCATCCTCGAATGAAGGGAGGCACATGGTTTAGCCGCCCACTTGCTGCTCGTCATGCCAGCGAGGTATTGGCTTGGGAGGCGAATCGGCGCCTGGGAGATCCCGAATGTTGTCGCGTGCAATTTGCCAGGCTTTTTGGAGGATCCAGGACACCGTTCGTTCCTGGCGCTGTGCTTCGAGGCGTGCCTCTTCGAGCAGATCTTGTGGAAAATAGAGCGTCAGTTTTTGTTTTGTGGCCATCCCTAGCCTCTCGTATGGTAATAGGAGCAAGCGATTGGGAGAATCCCAAGCCGTCACCTGAGTGTATCCTGATAGGTTGGAGTCGGCAAATTATGGCATTTTGTTGGCATGTCCCACAGCACATGGATGGGAAATTTTGTGTTCATCCTGATGACATGCGGGCTTGGGAGGCACGTGAGCTCAGAGACTGGGCTGGCCGGGGGCAAATGCTGATGGAGGTGGCTGGCCGGGAAGTGGCCATGCATATTCTGCAGCGCCACGCTTTGGCCAAGGACATCCTGGTGTTTTGTGGTCAGGGGAACAATGGCGGCGATGGCCTCGTTTGCGCGCACTATTTGCGCCAGGCAGGGTGCGCGGTACACATCTTTGCTTTTGACGAGGGCGTGGTAAAGACGCCCGATGCCATGACCATGTTCTCGCGGGTGCGGGATTTGCCGCGCGTCATTTTGAAGTCGGCTTCGGATGCGGGGCAGATTCTTGCCTGGTGCTCGCGACGGAATGTGCTTGTGGTGGATGCGATTTTTGGCACCGGCTATCGCCCAGGGCGCAGCGCACTCATGGCACGGGTTTATCAGTGCATTGCCGAATTGGGTTTTCCGGTGATCAGCGTCGATATCGCATCGGGGATTGATGCTTCGACGGGGCATCGTGGCAATGTTTCCGACACCTCTCCCCCGCGTGCGATGATCGCCAGCGAAACGATCACTTTTGGCGCTCCGAAATATGGTCATTTCTATGGCGAAGGGCCGGGACATACGGGTGAATTATTCTGTGTCGACATCGGACTCAGGGCATGGCCGGATTTGGCGCAGCGGACGCTGGTTCTGGCAGACGACGACTGCGACAGGCTATGGTCTTTGGAGCGCGGGCCTGATGCACACAAGGGGCGATGCGGGCACGTTTTTGTGCTGGGAGGAAGCCGTGCGATGCCGGGTGCCGCGCGGCTGGCGGCACGCTCGGCATTGCGTACCGGATGCGGTCTCGTGACCATTGCTTCTATGGGCGAGATCCCTGCCCCCGATGAGGTCATGTGCGCTTCGATTGCCGATGCCGGTGGAGAGGTGGATTTTTCGGCGCTGAAAGACATTTTTGAACGTGCGGATGTGCTCGTCGTCGGTCCCGGCCTTGGGCGCACGCCGCAGACAGTGGCCATTGTCAAAGCCTGCGCCGATTTCCAAAAGTGCCTCGTCCTGGATGCCGATGCACTCTGGGCATTAACTCAGATTGAGGCTTCAGAGGTTTCATTTGTGGCGCATGATTTGTTTCTCACACCACACCCGGGGGAGGCAGCTCACCTGTGCCAGGCAGCGGTATCGGACATCCTTCGCGCTCCGGGCCGCTTTGCACTCGATTTGTCGCAGCGATGGCAGGCAACCGTCATTCTGAAATCCCACGTTACCCATGTCGCCACATGGTCGGTGACAAATCCTCGCATTTCCCTTTGCCCCTATCCCAACGCGGCGATGGCCACAGCAGGCATGGGAGATGCGCTGGCAGGCATGATTGGCGCTTTGGTGGCGCAGTCCCGTGGAGGGGCTTTGCGCCGTTGGCTTGATACCTTCGGCATTGCCTCATTGGCAGTAAACCTCCACTCCCGGGCAGGACGACGATCTGCCGGACGCCTGGGCAGTGCCCTGTGTGCCGGCGATCTCATTGAGGCCATCCATGTCGGATAGGGAAACTATCCGGCAAACATTGGCTTCGGCCTTCTCCCCCTGCAGGCTTTGCCCAAGAGCATGCGGCGCTGCACGGAATGCAGCACAGGGATACTGCCAACAATCAAGTTCTGTCGTCTATCAACACTTTATTCACTGCGGTGAGGAACTCATCATCAGTCCGAGCTTCATCATCAACATGATGGGCTGTAACCTGGATTGCCCCGCGTGCAGTGAGCGTGCGCGCTGGGGGATGGCCCGCCATATCTGGTCAGGCAAAGGGTGTGTGTATGGCGACAAAGTTGCCAGCTACCTCTCAGGCCAAAGCCACGTGGCTGCCATCGAATGGATTGGCGGAGAACCAGGCATTCATCTGCCTTTTGTGCTGGAGGCATCCTGGGCGATTCGAGACCGCCTTAACCCCGCACTCCCAGTCTACCTCAATACGAATGGGTATTACGATGCCAGCCTTCTCCCGTTCATAATCTCTGGCCTGGACGGATTCGTCTTTGACCTCAAGGCGTGCCATCATTGTGCGCCGACCTTGACCGGGGCAGCGGATTATTGGCCGGTGGTCACACAAAATATCGTTCAGGGCACAGAAGCGCTGGCAGACCGTGCACCGCAAATTGTGCGTCATCTCATCATGCCCGGGCATGTCGAGTGCTGCACTGAGCCGATTCTGCGCTGGCTTCGTGCGCATGTGCCCGAAGCATGGATTAACCTCATGACGACTTTTCAGAATTTCAATCGTTGTGAGGGTTACCCGGAAACTCTGCCACGCACAGAAGCCGATTGCGCGATAGCGCTGGCAAGGTCACTTATGTTTCCCAGGCTGATGATCGACGGGGTGCCTGAAGGGTAAACGTTGTTGGATTTTTTGTGGGGGAACACGTTCCTCCACACCACCTGCGTGCCTCCCCTTTAGGGGAGGAGGTGGCGAAGCTGGCGGAGGGGTTCGCATATCGCTTGTGGGTGAAGTGGTTGCCCCAAAGCGGGGCGTTGCGGGGCCGGCGACTGAGGCCCCGCAGAGGGGGTAGACGCGTATCGGCC
>WQTY01000046.1 GCA_009786045.1 Pseudomonadota bacterium
CCCCCTTTGTGAAAGGGGGCGTGGCCGATACGCAGCTACCCCCGTTGGGGCGGTTCGCGAACCGCCCCTACACAAACGCCGCCCCGCAGCGCCCCGCTCGATCCCCCACAAAACAGAAAAACTCGCTTCTTTCGAAGCGAGTTTTGTCAAATGCACAAAGACAAAGCTTAGGCTTTGATGTCAACCTTGGCGCCAGTGGCCTCAATTTTCTTCTTGATATCCTCGGCTTCTGCCTTCTCGATACCTTCCTTAATGGTGGAAGGTGCGCCATCGACGAGGTCTTTCGCTTCCTTGAGGCCAAGACCTGTCAGGGCGCGGATTTCCTTGATGACGTTGATCTTGTTGGCGCCGACATCAGCCAAAATGACCTTGAACTCGGTGGGCTCCTCAACCACGGCGACGGGTGCTGCCGCTGCCATGACGACGCCACCACCGGAAGCAGCTTTGACATCCCACTTCTCTTCGAGCTCTTTGACGAGAGCGTTGAGCTCGATGATGTTCAAACTTTCAAGATAAGCGATGACTTGTTCTTTTGTTACCATGGATAAAACTCCAAAAAGCCCTGAGGGCGGTTAAAGTATGATGCACGTTTCCCGTGCAGCGAACAGAAAAGACTAGGCTTCGAGCTTATCAGCACGCGCTTTGATGAGCCCGAGGATCTGGGTAACCATCGTATTGCAAATGCCGGCAAACTGAGTCTGGGGTGCTTTAAAGATAGACAGGAGTTCGGCACGCAGTTCGTCGCGGCCCTTCATTTTTGCCAGGCTTTCGACGCCGGCAGTGTCAAGCAGGGAGCCGGAAACAAAACCGCCCTTGATCTCGAACTTTGGGTTATCCTTTGCAAAAGCGACTGCAATCTTTGCAGGACTGACGGGATCACCCTTCTTGAGGGCCACAGCAACCGGCCCCTGAAACTTGGCGCAAACAGGTTCGAGGTCTGTCCCGACGAGAGCCTGCTTTGCCAGGGTGTTTTTTATCACTCGAAAAGACACGCCTTCGGCGCGGAATTTCGTGCGAACTTCGTTGATCGCGTTAACGCTGACACCGCTGGTGTCAGCGATCACGACAGCTTCCATGCCGCTGAACAGAGCCTTGTAAGACTCAATCAGAGCGATTTTCTCTCCTCGATTCATAATGCCTCTGTGAATGAACGAACAAAAGTCAGATAAAACGGTCAATCGCAAGTGTGAATTGAGCCAGAGGTTCGTTCAAATCCGAGCATATGCATGCAGAGATTGAGCTATCGAATCCGGCTCAGCAGGTTCCCGTACAGGAATTAAAGACGCTGTCTACCCACATCTCCGACGGTTCACGATGGCCGCCAAAAAGCGGGCGCTGTGTACCAGCGCCCACATCACAAGTCAAACTAAATCGACAAAGGATCGATTTTCACGCCCGGGCTCATGGTCGAGCTCACGGTCACGCTCTTAACATACTGGCCCTTCGTTGCCGCAGGACGCAGCTTCTGAAGCACTTCGATCAATGCAGCGAAGTTCTCAGCAAGCGCCTGAGCCTCGAAAGAAACCCGCCCGAGGGGGGCATGAATGATACCGGCACGCTCAACGCGGAATTCAACACGTCCCGCTTTTGTCTCTTTGACAGCGCGAGCAATATCGAACGTCACGGTCCCGACTTTGGGGTTAGGCATCAAACCGCGTGGGCCAAGCACGCGGCCAAGCTGGCTAACCTTGCCCATCATGTCGGGCGTCGCAATGACCTTATCAAACTCAAACCATCCCTCTTTGATCTTCGCAATGAGGTCGTCTGCACCCACAAAATCGGCACCAGCATCGCGTGCTTCCTTCTCCTTTTCGCCCTGGGCGAAAACGAGCACGCGAACGGTTTTACCGATACCATGAGGCAGTACAACCGCGCCGCGGACCATCTGATCCGCATGACGCGGATCGACGCCCAACTTCACTGCAACGTCAACGCTTGCATCAAACTTCGTGGTCGTAATAGCTTTCACGAGTTCGATTGCTTCCACAACGCTGCCATAACGCTTCTGCCTGTCGACCTGCTTGATCGACTCTGCGTACTTCTTCCCTCTCTTTGGCATAACACCCACTCCTGCTTAGTCGATGATATCGACTCCCATGCTGCGACATGTCCCAGAAATCGTTTTCACGGCGGCATCAATGTCCGTCGTATTGAGATCCGGCATCTTAATCTCAGCGATTTTTCTCACCTGTGCTTTTGTAATTTTACCAACTTTCTCACGATTCGGAACACTGCTGCCGCCTTTCAGACCCAACTCCTTCATCACGAGAACCGCCGCAGGGGGCGTCTTCACGACAAAGGTAAAGCTTCTGTCGGCATACACCGTGATCACGACCGGCGTCAAAATGCCTTCACCCTTCTGCGTTTTGGCATTGAACTCCTTGCAGAACTGCATGATGTTGACGCCATGCTGACCCAACGCAGGTCCGACGGGAGGAGAAGGATTCGCCTTCCCTGCCGGGCACTGCAATTTTACGTAACCTACTACTTTCTTGGCCATGGTTCATTCCAAATAACTAAGCGTTCACCCGCTCAACCTGCGAAAAATCAAGTTCAACAGGTACAACGCGACCTAAAATACTCACAAGCACGCAAAGCCGGCTTTTCTCTCGATCAATCGACTCCACACTGCCTGTAAAGTTCACAAACGGCCCGTCCAAAACGCGAACCGTATCCTTCAAATCCAACGTGCCCAACAAATCCGGCTTCTCAACCCCCGTCTTCATGTCCCCAATGATACGCTCTACCTCGGCATCGCTCATTGAGGGCGGATTCGTTGCCCCACCCACAAAACCACTTACCTTGGGTGTCCCCTTGACTAAATGCCAGGTTTCATCCGTCAGTTCCATCTGCACGATCATGTAGCCAGGAAAAAACTTGCGCGTCGTTTGACGGCGTGCACCGCGGCGGTTCTCCACAGTCGTTTCTACGGGTACCAATACCTCGCCAAACTTATCTTGCAAATGGGACGTTCGAATGCGTTCCTCAAGCGCCAACTTCGCCCGATTCTCGCATCCAGAGTGCGTGTTGACAATATACCACCTCATTCCCATCGCAATCTCCTCGCTCATGCGCTTACCCCCCACTCTCTGCTACCAAATCCCCCCAAAAAGCGAACGCTAGTTAATGCCTAAAATCAATCCCGTCAACTCTTTTGCGACAAGATCAAACCCAGACAAAATAAGTGCCACGATGATACATGTCACAATGACTATCTTCATCGCATATTTTGTCTCGTCAAACGTCGGCCATGTCACCTTGCGCATTTCATGCGCAACATTCAGCGCGTTCTCATAAACTTTCGCATTGCGCCACAAAATGACAATGGCAATGACGGCCAGCAGAATCCCTATCACCGTGGAATAGGTTACCAGCTCACCCATCAGCCTCACATCGGCAATCCTGAAGAACCCCATCACCCACTTCGCGACGTTGACACAGAGCCACGACATGAGCATTCCTGCGAAAACAAACGCCAGGTTGACATACCGTCTTACTTCATCCATGCAACTCTCCTAAAAAAGAAAGCCTTTTGTTGGGCAACAAAAGGCTATCCCATAACAGGGGCGGAAGGATTCGAACCCTCGGCCCACGGCTTTGGAGGCCGTTGCTCTACCAACTGAGCTACGCCCCTATCGTCATCTGCGCGCCCGCCGCATGGGCCGGCGCACAAAAGACTATTAGACTACTTCTTGTCAAGAATGGTCGCCACGACGCCTGCGCCAACCGTACGACCGCCTTCGCGGATCGAGAAGCGCAAGCCTTCGCTCATCGCGATCGGCACGATCAGGTCAACGCGAATTTCTACGTTATCGCCAGGCATAACCATCTCAATGTCTTTCAGGGTCACGATACCCGTCACGTCCGTTGTACGGAAGTAGAACTGGGGACGATAACCATCGCGGAAGAATGTATGGCGTCCACCTTCTTCCTTCGAGAGGATGTAAACCTGACCCGAGAATGACTTGTGGGGTGTGATCGAACCGGGCTTGGCCAAAACCTGACCGCGCTCAATATCATCCTTCTTCGTGCCGCGGAGCAGGCAGCCCACATTGTCGCCGGCTTCGCCGTAATCGAGAAGCTTGCGGAACATCTCAACGCCCGTCACAACCGACTTGTCGATTGACTCTTTCAAACCGATGATCTCGACAGGATCGCTGACGCGAATCTGACCGGCCTCAATTCGGCCCGTGGCTACCGTGCCGCGGCCGGAAATCGAGAACACGTCCTCGACCGGCATCAGGAAGGGTTTGTCGATCGGTCGAACAGGCGTCGGAATGTATGTATCCACGGCTTGCATCAACTTCTCAATGGCTGGCACACCAAGCTCTGTCTCTACGCCTTCAAGACCCTGAAGTGCGGAACCTACGATAACCGGTGTATCGTCGCCAGGGAAGTCATAGCTTGCGAGCAACTCGCGCACTTCCAGCTCGACCAGCTCAAGGATTTCGGCATCGTCCACAAGGTCTGCTTTGTTGAGGAACACGACGATGTAGGGAACGCCTACCTGGCGAGCCAGGAGGATGTGCTCACGCGTCTGGGGCATCGGGCCGTCGGCCGCGCTGACAACCAGGATCGCGCCGTCCATCTGAGCGGCACCCGTGATCATGTTCTTGATATAGTCCGCGTGTCCCGGGCAGTCCACGTGCGCATAGTGACGATTCGCCGTCTGATACTCAACGTGCGCCGTCGCGATCGTAATACCGCGCTCTTTTTCCTCGGGCGCCTTGTCGATCTCATCAAACTTCATGACCTTAATGCTTGGATCGAACTTCGAAAGAACTGTCGTGATCGCAGCCGTCAGCGTCGTTTTACCATGATCAACGTGACCAATGGTGCCAACATTAACGTGTGGTTTCGCTCGCTTAAAAGTTTCCTTGGCCATATCAGCCCGCCTCCAGTGTCGTGGTTACAAATGATGAACGCATCCTTCCAAAAGATACATTCCATAAATACTCAAGTCCCCACCGAAGCGCACAACCGCCAGGTGGACTATCCGAAAGCCTGTAACCGGATTTGAACCGGTGACCCCTTCCTTACCAAGGAAGTACTCTACCGACTGAGCTATACAGGCCCATCCTCAAAAAAGCGGGCAACGGGGTTCGAACCCGCGACCCATAGCTTGGAAGGCTATTGCTCTACCAACTGAGCTACACCCGCAGACAGGCAAAAAATGGAGAGGGCTGGATTCGAACCAGCGAAGGCGTTGCCAACGGATTTACAGTCCGTCCCTGTTGACCGCTTAGGTACCTCTCCAAATGAATCGCCAAACACAAAGAACAATGACTGCAAACGCAAAAATGGAGAGGGCTGGATTCGAACCAGCGAAGGCGTTGCCAACGGATTTACAGTCCGTCCCTGTTGACCGCTTAGGTACCTCTCCAAAACGCCCAATGCACTATGCTGATGGAGGGACTCGAACCCCCAACCCCCTGATTACAAATCAGGTGCTCTACCAATTGAGCCACATCAGCGTACGCGCTTTGAATCATGCGTCTTTTTGTCAATGCGCCAAAACGCAGTACCTCACTGATACAGCGCTGACAGTCGCGCCTTATAGGGATATTCCCACCACCCGTCAACATCTTTTTTTCCTGGATGAACGCCTTCCTCCCCGAGGCTAAACCGTCCAGCGGCGGTGATACGTGAACCACTCTAAAAACAGGGCTAAAGCCACCAACAGGCATGCCAGCACCCAAATATGCTGCGCTGATCTCGGCAGGCGTGACAAAAATGCCAAAAATGCCCCCTCCTCTTCCGGCACGGGTTCAAGCCAGGTCGAAGCCCGATGCAGCGAACTTTCCAGTCGAATCACCGGCCGCATCAAATCCGACTCCCGCGCATTGCCAAAGTTAGCGGCAAATGTCACCACGCGCGTGAGATCCGCCGCATCGCGCAACTCATAAAATCCCGCCTCATCGCCATACGCCGTCATGACGCCTTCATACGCTACCAGACCCTCGTGCACGCGGCCCGAGGGCGTTTTCAAATTCCCGCGAACCATCCCGGGGTTTACCCGCACATGCCACGCTTCCCCCGTCGCATACCCAAGCAGGGGCTGCGACGACTCATCCATGAGCCAGTCCACGATGTTAATGATGAGCACAGGCAGGGCCACGCGGAAGATCAGGTCCGACTCGACAAGGCTGAACCCAATGGCCACCAAACGCTGGTGGTCGCGCTTTCGCGTCGCAATGAGCGCCCCTTCTATTGCGCGCAGCACGACATCATCCTGTGAGACGCCGCTAAAGACATGCGCCTGCGAAATGTTAAGGTTCCTCAGGCTCAGCCACCTGGCAATGCTGTGGCGCGCATTGACGCGCTCAATGATCGGGTTCCTCACCCATTTTGCCGGAAACGGGCTATAAGCGAGCGTGGGGTTGATAAACACTGCTCGCCCTGCCCAGTCATCGTCGATGTGGACTGAGGACAGCGCGTGATGGGAGTTGTCCAGAATGACAATGTCGTATTGACCTGCCAGCGCCGAAAGCGAAACCTGACCATCGACCATGATCTCGGGCGCATCCGGCCTGATAAATCTGACGCTGTAATTTTCGTTCAGGAGAAGGGCCGCTTCCAGAAACAAATTGCCGGAAGTGACGC
Organism: Pseudomonadota bacterium; assembly: GCA_009786045.1. Taxonomy (GTDB): domain Bacteria; phylum Myxococcota_A; class Bradymonadia; order UBA4248; family UBA4248; genus WQTY01. The sequence continues at coordinate 6,604 of WQTY01000046.1, forward strand.
AGGCAATGCGCGGCCTGGCAAAGTCCGGGATATAGGCATAGGCGACATCATCCTCCGGCATAATATCCTGCAAATCCGCGGGATCAACAAGGCGAATCCTGGCGGCAATGCGCCCCGAACTCAGCGGCAGGTTCTCATACACCCGAACCTCGGAACTCTCGGAAGCCAGGGTCAGGCGTTTTCTGTCGATAAGTATTTTATCTCCCGCCTCCGTCAGTTGGAACATATCTGCGCCCAGGCCCCATATCTCCAAATCCAGTGTGACGGGCTGATCAAACCCGTTATGAACCTCGACAAAAACCTCAAACCCCATCCGGTTGGCAATATACCGCCGGGCATTAAAGCGCGTGACAGAGAGATTCCCTGCAGGTGCACCCACGACATGCGATACAAAAGCCACCTCGGCATGAAGGGTATCAAGATCGATGGCATCCGGGGCAAACTGGCCGTCCGTCAGAAGATGAATCTCAGAAAGATCTCGCTCCCGGAGCAGGCTCTTCGCAAGCTCAAAGGCCTTCCCGACGTCATCCGAGGCGGCTCGCGCTGAAACACTGCCAAGCACACGCGTCAGTGCTTCCCTGTCGCCCGAAAATGGCCCCGAAATCGAACCCACGTGCCCCGCCGCTTCCACCAGCACGACCCGATCACCCGGGCGCATCGCATCCATAAGGCGCTGTGCCTCCAAAAGCGCACAATCCAGCCGCCTTCCGCACGTGCTGTCTGGCTGCGTCGCCATCATCGACGCCGATGTGTCGATCAAAATCACCGCATGCCGCCCGGGCACATCTTCCACCTCCGGCCTCGGATCCATCAAAGCCAGTGCCACGAGCCCAACGATGACCATCCAAAGCAGAAAACTGATCAGACGCCGAAGAATTTCCGTCCAGCGACGCCTCGGCGCGGTATGCAGAATCTGCTTCCAGATCCCAAGATACGCCACCTCAACCGTTCGCCGACGCACGCGCAATAAATACAATACGATCAAAATAAGCGCGATAACGCCAACCACAGGCAACAATATCTGCGGCGAATAGCCATTCCAAATCATGCTAACCTCTTATTTTTTCTTTTGTGGGGGAACGCGTTCCCCCACACCCCCTGCGATACTTCGTATCGCTTGTGGATGGAGGACGAAGTACATCATTTTTGGCCAAAACTGTCGCCTTTTGTAACGGCTTTTAACCAGCTTTTCTTCTGTCTGCCATGCGAAGCACGTGGCCTCAAACGATACACTATGCCACTTCCCACACAGGCAATGCGCAGCATTGCAGGGGGTGTGGGGGAGCAATGCTCCCCCACAAAAAAAACTACTTAAGGAATCCGCCTGCGCGGAAAATTTTCAGGACGATTTCATCGAAGGGCAGGTCGACGGGTGTTCGGAAGTAGAGCATATGGCGTTTGACGCAGTAGCTTTCGATTTGCCGGCACTGTGCGTCATAGGCGCGCGCATACTGTGTCAGGATGCCGGGTGTCATGGTCAGCGTAAGGGCTTCGCCCGTTTCCGCATCGACCAGTGAGACATCGCCGCGGGCAGAAATATTGCGCTCGGCGGGGTCTTCGATGTGCACGGCATAGGTTTCGAATTGCTGGTAGTGCAGAAAATTGAGGGCATTTTCGAACCCGCCGGGATTGTAAAAATCGCTCAATACGACCGCCAGACCACGGCGCCGGCTACTGTCTGAAAATCGCCTGAAAGCCTCCTCAAAACTCGTCCCCCCGCCCGATTCGAGCCCCTCCAGAAAATGAAATACCTTAAAAATCTGGCCCCGGCCGCTCAGAGGCAAAAGCCTGCCGACGATCTTGTCGCTGTAGGCAAAGAGGCTGACCCTGTCCATATTACACAGGCCGATATACGCAAGCGCCGCCGCCATGCGCTGGGCATAGCGCAGCTTCGCCCCCGTCCCATAGCGCATCGACGCAGACACATCGATCAGGAAGGCAATCTGAAGATCCTCTTTCTCTTCAAAAAGCCGGACCAGGAGTTTCTCCGTCCGCCCGAACACGCGCCAGTCGAGAGCGCGAAAGTCATCCCCGGGGGCATAGTTCCGATAATCCGCAAACTCAATGCCTGCGGCGACCTTGCGGGTCTTGCGATCGGCCCGCAGGCGGCCCGTAAACACCTTCTTCGACATGACATAGAGGTATTCGATCTTCTTCAGGAATTCCTCGTCGAAAAGCGCCTGCGGCGACGCCTCCTGCATGCCACCACTTGCGCGCATAACGCTACCTGGCCTCCGTTTCGGGCGTCTGGCGGATCAGATCTTCGATAATCGCATCCGTGCGAATACCTTCTGCTTCGCCCTCGAAGTTGAGAATGATCCGGTGGCGAAGCGCAGGCAGCGCTGCAAAACGCACATCCTCATTCGACACGCTGAAACGCCCCTCCGAGATCGCACGAATCTTGGCAGCCTTTATAATCGCCTGCGCACCGCGCGGGCTCGATCCAAAGCGCACATACTGTTTAACCTGCTTTGTCGGTTTGCCCATTTCAGGATGCGTGCCAAGCATGATGCGAAGGGCATAGCCCTGAACGTGGTCGGCGATGGGCACCTCCGCCACAAGTGATCTCAGCGAAAGAATCTCTTCCCGCGTCATCACCGCACGAATTTTCGGTTCATGCCCGGACGTCGTACGCCGCAATATCTCGTGCAAATCCTCTTTGGTCGGAAACGGCACGTTGAGTTTGAACAAAAATCTGTCCAGCTGCGCCTCGGGCAGCGGGTACGTCCCTTCCATCTCAAGGGGGTTCTGCGTTGCCATGACAAAAAACGGCGCTTCGAGGCGATAAGTGGTGCTGCCAACGGTCACGCTCTTCTCCTGCATGGCCTCAAGAAGTGCCGCCTGCGTTTTGGGCGTGGCACGATTGATCTCATCCGCCAGCAGAATGTTCGTAAATACGGGCCCCTTCTGAAACTCAAACCGCTTGTTGCCGCGCTCATCCTCGACAATCATATTGGTGCCAATGATATCACTCGGCATAAGATCGGGCGTAAACTGCACGCGCCCGAAACGGCAATCCAGCGCCGCCGCCAGCGTGCGAACCAGCATCGTCTTGCCCAGCCCGGGCACGCCCTCAAGCAAAACCTGACCATCGGCAAGCAGACACAAAATGACACCGTCGATGATGTCGCGCTGACCGACAATCATCTGCCCAATCTCTTCTCTGAGCACTGCGATCTTCTCTCGAAACTCCGCCACCACGCGCCCAATATCTCTCTCCATGCGACTCCCCTTCACGCTCTTGCCTGCAGCAACGCAAGTGCCTGGATCATAACACACATGGCACGACGGGCGAACACAGTTTGCCCCTGCATGGGATGATTTTTTGAGGGGGCCGCGCCCCCTGCGCCGCTATCGGCTGTCGGGCGACCGTCCCGGTCGCCCCTACAGG